>NZ_JBKQOT010000044.1:0-4684 GCF_052145395.1 Roseiarcus sp. | reverse complement strand
TCGACGGTGTAGGAAAGCTCGAGGACGGCGCCCGCGTCTATTTCCTGTTGCCGCGCTTGCCTTACGGCGCTTTCGCGGATGAGACCGTCGCGGCGGCTCAGCAATGTCTGCCCCTGCCCGACGATCTTGACGACGTGACGGCGGCGGCGATCGCCAATCCCGGAATGTCGTCCTGGGCGGCCTTGGTCGATCGCGCCAGGCTCGCGCCGGGCGAGACCGTGCTCGTCAACGGCGCGACCGGAGCCTCCGGTCGGCTTGCCGTGCAGATCGCGAGGCATCTGGGCGCGAAGAAAGTGATCGCGACAGGCCGCAATCCGCAATCGCTGGCTTCTCTCGCCGCCCTCGGGGCCGACGCAACAATCGCGCTCAGCGCCGACGACGCCGCGCTCGAGGACGGCTTTCGCAACGCGTTCGCGCAGACGGTCGACGTTGTGCTCGATTACCTCTGGGGCCGCAGCGCGGATCTGTTGCTCTCCGCCGCTGCCAAGGCCGCACCGAAATCGTCGCAGATCCGCTTCGTGCAGATCGGCGCGGTGACGGGCGGCGAGATTCCGCTTCGCGCCGACGTGTTGCGCTCGACGCCGATCGAAATCATGGGCAGCGGGCTCGGCAGCGTGCCGGGTCAAAGACTCATGGCCGCGATCGGCGCCGTGCTCGCGGCGGCGAAGCCCGCCGGCCTCAAAGTCGCCGCTCGCGCCGTCCCGCTCGCGGAGATCGAGAGCGCATGGACTGAGGCCGAGGACGCGCGGCGCGTGGTGTTCGTTCCGTAGCCCCGCGCGGGTGGTGCGGGCGCCGCCCGCTTGGGGCCGCCTCAGCCGAGGTTCAGCTCCTTGAAGAAGTCGGCGCCCTTGTCGTCGACGACGATGAAGGCGGGAAAATTCTCGACCTCGATCCGCCACACCGCCTCCATGCCGAGCTCGGGGTATTCGAGAACTTCAACCTTCCTGATGCAGTCCTGCGCCAACCGCGCCGCCGGGCCGCCGATCGAGCCGAGATAGAAGCCGCCATGCTTTGCGCAGGCTTCGCGCACCGCCGCGGAGCGGTTGCCCTTGGCGAGCATCACCATCGAGCCGCCCGCCGCCTGGAACTGGTCGACGAAAGAGTCCATCCGTCCGGCGGTGGTCGGTCCGAACGAGCCCGAAGCCATGCCCTCGGGCGTCTTGGCCGGACCGGCGTAATAGACCGGGTGGTTCTTGAAATAGTCCGGCATCGGCTCGCCACGGTCGAGCCGCTCGCGGATTTTTGCGTGGGCGAGGTCGCGCGCCACGATCATCGGGCCGGTCAGCGCAAGCCGCGTGCGGATCGGATGCCTGGTGAGCTCCGCGAGGATCTCCTTCATCGGCCGCCTGAGGTCGATCTCGACCACCTTGCCACCGAGCGCCGCCTCGTCGACCTTTGGCAGGAAGCGGGCGGGATCGTGCTCGAGCTCCTCGAGGAACACGCCGTCGCGGGTGATCTTGCCGAGCGCCTGCCGGTCGGCCGAGCAGGAGACGCCGATCCCGACTGGCAGCGAGGCGCCGTGGCGCGGCAGGCGGATCACCCGCACGTCGTGGCAGAAGTACTTTCCGCCGAATTGGGCGCCGACGCCGAGGTCTTGGGTGAGCTTCAGGATCTCCGCCTCGAGTTCGGTGTCGCGAAAGGCCCGCGCGTCTGCGGCGCCCGACGTCGGCAGCGCGTCCAGATACTTGGCCGAGGCGAGCTTGACGGTCTTCAAATTGAGTTCGGCGGAAAGGCCCCCGATCACGATCGCGAGGTGATAGGGCGGACAGGCGGCCGTCCCAAGGGTGAGGATCTTCTCCTTCAGGAACGCGATCATCCGGTCGTGGGTGAGGATCGACGGCGTCGCCTGGAACAAAAAGGTCTTGTTGGCGGAGCCGCCGCCCTTGGCCATGAACAGGAACTTGTAGGCGTCCTCGCCCTCGGCGGAGATGTCGATCTGGGCCGGAAGGTTGTCGCCGGTGTTCGTCTCCTCGAAGGTGGAGAGGGGCGCGAGCTGGCTGTAGCGCAGGTTCTTCTTGCGATAAGCCTCGCGCACGCCTTCAGCCAGCGCCGCCTCGTCGGACCCCTCGGTCCATACGTTGCGGCCCTTCTTGGCCACGACGATCGCGGTGCCGGTGTCCTGGCACATCGGCAGCACGCCGCCCGCAGAGATGTTGGCGTTCTTCAACAGGTCGTAGGCGACGAACTTGTCGTTGCCGGTCGCCTCGGGGTCGTCGAGGATTTTGGCGAGCTGGGCGAGGTGCCCGGGCCGCAAGAGGTGGTTGATGTCGATCATCGCGTGCTCGGCCAGCAGGGTCAGCGCCGACGGCTCGACGACGAGGAATTCCCGCCCGAGCGCTTTCTCGACCCGCACGCCCTTATCCGTCAGCTTGCGGTACGGGGTCGTGTCGGGCCCGAGTTGAAACAGGGAATGATGCTGCGCGCCCATGGGACCGCTCCGTTGGAACTGAATTCAGCTCGCCCTTGCCGAACGGGCCTCCTCAGGCGGCCGCCCGGTTCGCCGCCGCGATGGCGTCGGCGATGGCGAGCGTGCGCCGGGCCATCTCGCCGTGCAGCAGTTCGACCATCTTGCCGTTGAGGCTGATCACGCCCTTGCCGGCGTTTTCCGGCAGCGCGAAGGCGTCGATGATCGCGCGCGCGTTTGCGACCTCCGCCGCCGTCGGCGCGAACACCTCGTTGCAGATGTCGATCTGGCTCGGGTGGATCAGCGTCTTGCCATCCAGGCCCATGTCGCGGCCCTGCTCGCACTCGGCCCGGAAGCCGTCAAGATCCTTGATGTCGTTGTAGACGCCGTCGATGATGTCGACGCCGTGGGCGCGCGCCGCCACGAGGCAATTGGCGAGCCATGCGGTCATGGTCGGGCGGCCGGGGGTGAGGCGGGCGCGGGTTTCCTTGGCGAGATCGTTGAGGCCCATCACCAGCACCGCCAGACGCGACGCCGAGTCGGCGGCGACGGCGGCGATCTGGCCGGCGTTGAGGATGGCGTTCGGCGTCTCCATCATCGCCCAGAGGCGGGTCTTTTCGGGCGCGCCGTTCTCGCGCAGCACCCGGGCCGCGACCATGACCGCGCCGGGTCCATCGACCTTGGGCAGGAGGATGGCGTCGGGCCCCGCTGCGGCGGCGGCGATGAGATCATCGGGCCCCCAGGGCGTATGCGCCCCGTTGACCCGGATGACGACCTCGCGTCCGCCGAAATCGCCCTTGGCCGCCGCGACCACCTGCTCCCGCGCCGCCTCCTTGGCGTCCGGGGCGACCGAATCCTCGAGGTCGAGGATCAGCGCGTCTGCGGGAAGCGTCGGCGCCTTCGCGAGGGCCTTGGAATTGGAGCCGGGCATGTAGAGGACGCTGCGACGCGGACGAGCAAGCATGACGATCTCCTGACAGCACTGTGAGCATTTAAAGACAAGATTGTTGCGCCGCCAGATGCTGCAGCGCAAAAAACCTTGGACTTAGGGCGGATGGCTGATGACACACGGAGGCCGCATCGATCGATGCCGCGATTCTGGCGCCAACGGGCGCAAGCTGGTAAACGGAAAACCGTCGCGACAGACTGCCCCTTTCGGCCCCGGGTTGGAAGTGCGCAAGACGTCGCAGACTGAGAGTCGACGGAGCGCTCGCCGTCGTCGAACGCGAGGCTCTTTGGCGAACGCCCGGATTGGAAGTATCGAACGGAGCATTTCGCTCTTCTTTGGAGACTGTGCGATGGCCACGGACGGCGAGTGGAAACTGGTTCTCGAAACCCCGATCGGGCCGCAGGAAGCGCAGCTCTCGATAAAGACCAAATCCACTACCGCTTTTGACGGCGTGATGAACGGACCGGCGGGTCAACAAACCTTCGAAGGGGCGATCGACGGCGATACGCTCACCTGGCAGACGGACATCACCAATCCGATGCCGTTGACGCTTGAATTCACCGTCAAGGTCGAAGGCGACGCGCTGAGCGGCGAAGCCAAGCTCGGCATGTTCGGCGTGGCCCCGGTGACCGGCGCGCGGGCCTGACGGCCGCGCCGTCCGCGTGGTCGGCCGACGGCGTCCCGGGCGCGAGGCCGCTCAGAAGGCCGCGGCTATTGCGGCCGCAAGCACAGGACGGGGCTATGGCGTCGAAGGCGCTCAGGAGTCCGAGGAAGCGCGCCCTAAGATTTGGATTTCCTCGGGCCTCCGCGGAGAGAGGTCCGGGCTCCGCAAATCTTCGGATTCTTGCGGTTGGATTTCCTTGGAATTCCTTGGATTCTCTCGATCGAAATGAGCCTTTTCAAAGGGTTGTGCGCGAACCCAGGGCCAACTTTATTCATCATGCGGCCCCTTCCCGCGCAAAAGGCCGCGTCCCGTCCAAGACTGCGTCGATCCCCTTGCGCTTCGTTTGTTGCTCGCATGAAGGGATCATATCGGGAATTCTGCTTTTCCGCAATCAAGAAGCGCCGTGGCCATCGCGGGGAGAAGAGACCAACTTGGTTTGTCCCCACTGAACGACGGCAGTGCGCAAATACTGGCCGTTCGCCCATGGCTTGGGGAACGGGCCATATCGACCCATTCCTGACGTTCGGCCAACGACCGTTATCGGTTTTTCAGGCTTGCCGGCGTCATTCTAAAACACTAACAACAGCGCTCGCCCAGCCAGTTACGACCCTCTCATTGACAATACATTGCGGCTTAAGATAGATTTGAACATGGAATCGATCCCGGT
>NZ_JBKQOT010000043.1:0-2599 GCF_052145395.1 Roseiarcus sp. | reverse complement strand
TGGATGCTGTCGGTGACGGCGACGGTCAAAGTGTTCATCGACGTGTTCATCGGCGTCTGGGCCTTCATCCTCGCCACTATCTGGACGAACCATATCAATCCCCGCGCCGACAAGGCGAAGGCGATCGAAATCTGGCGGCGCTTCCCGAAGTTCATCCTCGGCTTCGTCGCGACTTTCGCCATCGCGCTCGTGCTTGCGCTCGCAACGCCAGCCGGCGCCTCCGGCAAGCTCGCCGCCGCGATCGGCGAGGCGAACGTGCTCAGGGTGATTTTCTTTACCCCGACCTTCTTCGCGATCGGCGTCATGTCGAACTTCCGCAAGCTGTGGGAAGACGGCCTCGGCAAGCTCGCCGCGGTCTATGTCGTCTCGCTGTTCGGCTTCGTCATCTGGGTCGGGTTCGTCATCTCCTGGCTCTTCTTCGCCGGCGTCAAGCCGCCGCTCGTTTCGTAACGGAGAACCGCGATGCCCACACCCGACCTCAGCGACGAACTGAAGGCCGCGCCTGAGCCGCTGCTGCCGATCGAAAAGAAGCTCATCGGCTCGAGCCTTGGCCTCGGCCTCGCGCTGCTCGTGCTGCTTGTCTTCGCCAATCATCTCATCCCCTTCAATTGAGGGAGGACATCCGGGATGACCGCGCCATGACGATCGACTGGACTCACTTCACGCCGCTCTCGGCTCTGGCCGGCGGGGTCCTCATCGGCGTTGCGGCGGTGTGGCTCCTCCTCGAGAACGGCCGCATCCTCGGCGCCTCCGGCCTCCTCGGCGGCCTCATTCCGCCACGCGCCGGCGACCGGCCGTGGCGGGCGGAGGCGATTTTCGGCCTCGTTCTCGCGCCCTTCGTCGCGCGCGTGCTGTTCGACACGCCGTCGCCGGCGATCGCGGCCGGACCCGCGACGCTGATCGTCGCCGGCCTTCCGGTCGGCTTCGGCACGCGCCTCGCCAACGGCTGCACCAGCGGTCATGGCGTGTGCGGGCTGGCGCGGCTGTCGCCGCGCTCGCTCGCGGCGATCTTGGCCTTCATGGCCGCGGGCTTTACCACCGTCTTCGCCGTGCGCCACGTTCTCTAAAGGGAGGCGTCCCCTTGAACTGTGTCTCTCCCTTCCTCGTCGGCCTTTTGTTCGGGCTCGGGCTCTGTCTTTCAGGCATGACCAATCCGATGAAGGTGCTGGGCTTCCTCGATCTCGCCGGCGCCTGGGACCCCTCGCTCGCCTTCGTCATGGGCGGCGCAGTCGTCGTGGCCTTCTTCGCCTTCCGCGTCGCCAAGCGGCGCGGCCGAACGCTGTCGGGGGCGCCGCTCGACCTGCCGACGTCAACGGCGATCGACGGCCGCCTGATCGGCGGGTCGCTCCTGTTCGGCGTCGGCTGGGGGCTCGCGGGCTTGTGCCCCGGCCCGGCGGTCACCGACATCGGCTTTCTCGACGGACGCGCGGCGCTGTTCGTCGTGGCGATGATTGCCGGAATGGCGGTTTTCGCCGTCCTGCCCGCTCTTCGCGCGGCGCCGACCGCCAAGGCGGCTCTGGAAGACGGCTAACGGTCGGCGGGCGCCCTCTTCCGATGCGGCTTAAGTCGCGAAGGGCTGGATTTGCGGCGCCGCTCGTCGTAGGGCGGCGCCGCCTCGGCGATCTCAGACTGTGACGTCCCGGCCCTGCATGCGCCATTGAGACATGCCGTAGTGCTTCCCGGCGTCCGCGACACCGGCCGCCGGCCTGGCGGATGAGGACCACCGGCTTGCGGTTTGGCGCGCCTCGCGATGCAGGCAGGGCGCAGAGGCCTGGCCGCTCGGCCCGTTGCGGCAGAGCGCGCGCACAAGGATTTCCCAAAACCAGAAATCTTTGCTAGGCTGAAGTCGATTCAGGAATCCGCTTGGCGGACGGGAAAGCGAGGGGGCATGGACGAACCGCGCCGAGGCCGGGTCCGAAAGGCGTTCGTCAGAACGCCCGTCTATCGACAGGCTATGGACCCGGCCCTGCAGCGCCGCGCGCCAAGCTCGGCGGCTTGGCCGTTGCATTTTCTCGCAAACTGCGAAACTAGCCGTTGAAAACGTTCAAAATACGGGTGAATAAGGCCCAGTTTCCGGGCGCCGAACGCGTGTCGAACGCATCGCGAGCGCATGCCGAAGCGCTGCCGAACCGGGGCCGAACGGCGCCGTTGAGCGCGCGCGAGCGCCAGGCGGCGCTCATTGCGCCGGGCGTCCGCAAGGGCCGGATCGTCTGCCAATCCGGCCGTTGCGCGCCTCCGCGATGCGGCGCTCGGCGTCGTCCGTCCGGTCCGGCCCGCGCGGCGGCGCCTGGAACACCGCGTCGTCGGCTGGCTCGGCTTCGGAGAGCAGCTGGTTGAGCCGCGCGAGGCCGCCGCGCGCGGCGCGCCAAAGGTTTTGCACTGCGGATCGATTGACCATCGGTCAGATCCCCGCGCCGTCGTCGAACGTCTCGTTTCGGGCTTTCGCTTGGGTGATGCTGCTGCCCGGCGGCGCGTCGCGCGTGAGCCAGACATTGCCGCCGATCGACGAGCCCCGGCCGATGGTCACGCGCCCAAGGACGGTCGCGCCCGCGTAGATCACCACGTCGTCCTCGACGATCGGATGGCGCGGCGTGTTCTT
>NZ_JBKQOT010000042.1:0-5816 GCF_052145395.1 Roseiarcus sp. | reverse complement strand
CTCGGCAATACTCTGGGGCAAGTCGTCCGCATCGTAGGGGGAGAACATTGCGTCCTCATCCCAATATCCTTCGCTCGTCTTTTGGTAGGCGAGAATAATATCATGATTGTTTGGGAGCCGCGTAGTCATTAGGCTTTTGCCCGTCGAGCGTTGCCAGATGATCTCGTTGCGGAAATTCTCGATTCCGAAAGTCGCATCCATCAGGCATTTTAAATAGTGGCTCGCGGTAGGATCGCAGTGCAGATATAGGCTCCCGGTAGGCTTTAAGACCTTGCGCAGTTCGATAAGCCGCACGGCCATCATTGCGAGGTAGGCCATCATGTCGTTTTCGCCGAGAAAGTCTCGCATAGCGCGGAGCATGTTGGCGGCCTCGGTGTTGCCGCTCTTTATCACCTCATCAAAGGCGCTCTCGGCGTGCTCATTCCAATGCCACGTGTCCTCAAAAGCCTCGATTTGAGCGTGGGACGCCTCGCCACTCGGCGCCTTGAACAGGACGTTATAGGAAGCGTTCGAGTTAAACGGCGGGTCCAGATAAACTAGGTCCACGGACTCAGGCGGGATCGCGCCGCTGCGCAAAACCTCAAGGTTGTCGCCGTAATAGAGCGCCCGCACCGAATCCTCCGTCCCCACGTGACAGGGAGGCCCGATAGACGGCAATTTGTCAAAGCGGGTCTCCTCGGCCTTTGCAGAGGCGCGTCCGCGCCGCCCATGGTGGAAGCGCCTTCTCGCGGGGAAACGGGCATAGTTCCGCTTTCCGCTATATTTCTCCGGCCCCATGGGGGCCAAGCGGATCAAGGGGCAGGGCGTCTCGTCCTCCGGGAGGCCATGCCTGTTCGCCTGTAGACCGTATCGCCTTGGCTGCTCGTTAGGTGAGCCACTCCCTCCGGCCCTGCAAACAACGCCTGCAGGCGGCTATGTGTATGCCGTTGTGCCTGGCCAAGGTCTGCAGAGGCAGCGACGACGCCAATCCTCTGCGGCTCGGAAAATCCCACCATCGCTGCGAATCGGCCCGGCTTACGGCCGACGCAACACCGTGGGGCAAAGAAGCCCGGTCGCCTTTTGGGTTTTGTGTGGAAGCCTCCGCCGCCTCGCAGGTCGCCAACTTAGGCTCGATCGGTCCTGACCAGAGGCCGGGTTTTTTCGCCAACGGGGGTCTGCGAGACGGACGGGACTGGCCTTCCCTCTATCCCGTGCGCCGCGTGACTGATTTGATCCCGGCCAGTCGGCATGAAAACTGGGTATTGAAAGCGAGCGGCCGGCCGGGCGGGGAGCCTACCGCGGTCGCGAAATTGCAGCTGGAATTTCTAGCGGCCTCGATGGTTCCCTCCGTGGAGGGAACCACTCTGCGCGGGCGCGCTGGGCGTGCGCGGCCTCGAGGGGCTCGATCGCGATCGGCAGCGATGGATTGTGGAGGGGGTCCAATGGGCCCCCACCTGCTTGGCTTATCGCCTCAGCGCGCCGCGCCGCCGACTGTCGCCGCAAGTATTCAGCGCGCCGCCGCGGCGTTTACTACCAGGGCTGGGCCGCCCCGCTGCCGTCGAGAGACCGGCGCCACTGGCTCCCGTCCCACGTGATAAAGCAGTTCAAAGTTGAGTCGATCACGGTAAATCCTGCGGATACACCTGTCGGGCGAGCCGCGTAAGTACAGGACCCGATAGGTGCGCCTGTGCCGCCGATCAGTAGCGCAACAGACCCGCTCGGCACGACAGTAACGTCGAACGAGCTACCACAGTTCGCCAGCGCTCCCGCCGGATTTGCATAGGGTCCAGTTGTCGGTGCGAGTACACGAATAGCTATTTCAGTTGTCCTCTAGTGTAGTTCACAGTTTCCCAGCCGGCCCATGCTAGGAGCGGCCGGGCCTCATCATGAGTCATTTCGACAATGCGGTCGTTTCCGATAACGACATGCCTCCCGCCAAACAATTGCGCTGCGCCTATTCCAAGGGGCGCGCGGAGCCGAATAATCGCGTCTTGGTCGTCTGGAGGTTGTGGCGATTGAGGCGGTTCCCTCATTTCCGGACAGCTGTTGATAGTAGGCCATGAATCCGGAACCGGCCGCCTCTTTGAGCATCAATTCGCTGATGCCCCAGACCAATGCGTCGACGCGATCGGGCGACTTGCTTTGCCCGGCGGTAAAGGACGTCATCTGGTCTTCGAGTGCGTCGAACATTCCGACATGATGAATGCGGCGCTGTTCGTATAAGGCGCTGACCGGCTCGGCCCTTGTGACCTTTCCTCTTGACGCATTGACGGGCGAGTAGGCGACATTCTGGTCGACGGTGCGCAGGGCCTGTTCAACCATCTGCCCGCCCTGATTCACCTCCGCAACGATCCGGTCAGCGGCGAAACGGTAATACCCTGCGATTGCCGCCCGCGCCCATTCTACAGGCGCGTACTTGCCCGAGAGGTCGTCGAGAACATATGCGTGACCGTCGGTACCTAAGCCACAAACAATGATGCCCGTCTCGTCACTGTCGTTGCCAGTAGAGACCGCGGGGTCGATCGCCACCACAATGCGCCGCAGCGCCGGCAATGCCTCTCTGGCAATGCGGCAGTCCTCTATCAACCCGAGATTCCACAATGCGCCCGGCGTGTCGTCGAGTAGCTCTGCGTTCACTTCCTGCCGGCCGAGTCTCGTCCCCTCATACCTTGATATCACCTGACTGAAAACGCCGGGCGCTAGATTGTCTCTGTTCGCGCAGGTCGTGTCCCTTGTCACGACGACGTCTTTCCCCTCGCGCTTCATGAGATAACGGAATAGGTCTGTTGGCTTTGGCGTTGTGGTGACGATTGCCTTTGGTCGTCGACCGAGTCGTAGGCCAAACATCGCCATGTCCCAGGTGTCTTTGGCGTTCTTCCATGAGGTCAATTCATCACAATATAAACCGTCATGCTGGGGCCCGCGGAGTCGCTCCGGCTCCTCCGATGAATACAACATCGCAATAGCGCCGTTCCTGAATGTGACGCGGCGCTTCGTTGGCTCATAGATCGGCCGCTCTGAGTCTGGAAAGACTGACACTAGTCCGCTCAGTCCCTCAACACAGACATCACGGCAATCTCCCGCAGTAGGCGCGATAATCCCGATGCGGCGGCATCTGCCGCTTTCGACCCATTCCTTGATCGTCTCACAACCGGCTCGCGTCTTGCCCGCGCCTCTCCCGCCCGCACCAATCCAGATATGCCAGTCGTCTCCAGGCGGCTCTATTTGCGCCGGTCGGCCGATCTCGCGCCAGCCGGGTTGAGCGTTGGCGATTCGATCGGCCAATTCCTGAAAGGCACCTTTGAGGCTCACGACGTTGCCACCTCGACGTCAACGGCCGAGCATTCGATCAGGGGAGGCGCAGGACGGGTTCTTCCCGATCGAGGCTGGAACCGTCCGTCGAAAGCAGCAACGCCCGTCAGCGGGGCTGCAGGCGCTTCCTCGATGCTTTTGAGCAAGTTGAGGATGTCGGACTTTACCGCGGGACCGTGGCTCTGCGCGATCCTCATCAGGCCGGCAGACAATGTCGCAAACTGCGGCGAGGCCGTCAGGATATTAGGCGTGATATTCATCTGCGACCCTTTTACAAGATCTCCTGTAATGCTTCCGAACAGGCGGATCGAGTCCATGCAGCGTCTGGACAGAACGCCAAAGGCGTGCTGGTCGTTTGCTTCGGCCGCCGCGATTAACCGGTTGAATATCAGACTAACGGCAACGCGCGCGCTGTCGATAACAGAGTGTCCCTCTTCCGCGGCGCGTGTCGAAAGTTCTTCCAGTTTTGCCGGCCCGCCGATAAGCTCGGCTTTCCTTTCCGGCTACACATGGTTGCCGACATGACGGGCCAGGGCGTCCTTTGAGGTGTTATACTTCTTCGCCAGACCGCGCAGCGATGCGCCCGAGACCACCTCAAGCTCAATCTGGGCGCGGTTTGGGTCGCAGCAAATTGTGCATTGACTTGGTCGAATCGTGCGGGTCGAGCGTCCGGTCGTCATGTCGTGTTACTCAATCGAAAAGGGCCGCTGGCGCGCATCCCTGTGAACGCGCCAGCGGATCGCGGAAAAGGCGTCGGCCTGAACGTGTTCGAGGCCCTCCCGCAATTCAAATTCGGCGCGGATGATTGAGCGCCTTGCGAATTTCGGCGAAAACGATCGCGTCGTCCCGAACCTTGACCAGTTCGGCGGCCAGCGTTCGTAGCTCGAGCCTCGCGGCGTCGGTTGCCCGGGTGTCCCCGGCAGCCTTGGCGGCCTCGTAACGGGCAAGCGCGCGATCGGTCTCGACCTGTAGACGCTTGCTCATCTTCCACGCCCGCCCGGGCGGCGAACCGCGGGCGACGCGGGCGCGGGTTGCTGGCGTGGAATTGGCAATTGCGTGAATGGGTCGAGCGGTCTACTCGGCAAAACCGGCGGCGGGGGATCGATTGTCGTGTAGGTGCCGCCGCTTTCGAGGAAGCCGTGTTCCTGGTGGCTGCTATCTTCATACTTCCCGACGATCTGTCCCGAGGCGTTGATGGCGTAGGCGGTAGTGTAAATGCTGTCTGGGAAATCGATTGTCGTGTAGGTGCCGCCGCTGTAGAGAAAGCTGTGGGGTAGGAAGTTGCTATAATAGTAAGCCCCGAGGATCTCTCCCGAGGTGTTGATGGCGTTGACCTGGGTCTCAACGCTGCCGGGGAAATCGATTGTCGTGTAGGTGCCGCCGCTGTAGAGGAAGCCGTAGTAGGTGCCGCTGCTAAAATAATTCCCGGCGATCTCTCCAGAGGCGTTGATGTCTATGACTGCAGTGCTCTGGCTGCCTGGGGGATCGATTGTCGTGTAGGTGCCGCCGCTTTCGAGGAAGCCGTGTTGCTGGTGGCTGCTATCTAGATAAGTCCCGTCGATCTCTCCCGAGGCGTTGATGGCGCGGGCTTGGGTGTAAGTGCTGCCTGGGGGATCGATTGTCGTGTAGGTATAGGTCGTCACGTTTTACCCTCCCATCAAATCGCGGCCGGAGCGTTAGCGGCGCTCTCATGCTCGCAATCGGCGCCATGCGCAGGTTCGCGCTGGTCAGCGCCAGCGAACTTGCCACTGCTGCCGCGGCCGAGCGTGTGGCGATCGAACAGATTTCCACCGACCTCGCCGCGGGTGCCAGAAGCGGCTACGGCGTCATCCTGCTGAAGACCGACTCGCCGAATCTCTGCGGCGTGGTGGCCGACAAGGTCGAAGCGCACAAGCTGCTCATCCTCAAGAATGCCGACAAGCTGACGTTCGACATGCGCCTTGCGCCCGTGCTCGCCGTCGAGTCGGCCGAGGACGCCTTTGTCGGCGCGCAAAAAGCCCAGTGCGGCGCCATCTATGCCTCGGCCGCTGACCTCAAGACGATCAGCGAGGGCCTGACCCGCGCCAACATTCCGTTTTCCTTTTCGAGTCTCTGGATCGCCCTCTCCGAACTCGACGCCAAAGACGCCGAGGTCGCCGAGAAGCACCGCATTGAGGTGCAACAGGCGGCCGAGCGGGCCCAAAAGGACGCCGATGAGGCTCGGCTGGCGGATCAGCGCGCCAAGGATCTCGGCGCGACTTGGGCGGCCCAGCAGGCGACCCTACGCACCCAATACGACGGGTCGGCCAAGGCCGCCGCGGCGGCGATCGTCGCCGACGTGACAAGCTGGGGAGAGAACCAGCGCGGCCCAGTCGGGGTCGAGTACCCGGACTACGCCGCCTGGCTCGCTGAGATGAAGGCGGACCGCTGGGAAATCATGACCACCGACTCCGATGTTCAGGACTACGGAACCTCGGATTTCAAGGGCCGCCCGCTGGACACAGCCTTCGCGCGCGTCACCATCCGGCTCAAGAATGCGATCCTCG
>NZ_JBKQOT010000041.1:0-2569 GCF_052145395.1 Roseiarcus sp. | reverse complement strand
TGTGCCGGCCGCTCGGCCGGGCGGTCCTGGTTTCGGGCGCCGTCGCTGCCGAAACCGGAGCGCCGCTGATCCCGTTGGGAACGCATGCACTGCGTGGCATAGCGTTCCCATGCGCCGTCTTCACCGTCTCGGAGAATTGAGCGGTACGCTGCCCTGAGCCGACCGCATCGTTCCTTTCGGTCCAGCGTCTACCTCGGCTTCGCCCCCGAGTGCTGACGTTCCGGACACTGTTGGAAAGCGCCTGACCCGCCCGGAGCGGAAGTTCCGCGTGGCCTGCTGATCGATCGCGGCCGACGCAAAGCTGACGGCCGGAGTCGACCAGAGGAGCGGTCATCGCATGGTCGTCGCGACAAGTCGTATGCGAGCGCCCCACGCGGCAAGTCCGGCCGCTCCGCCGAACCCCAACGGAGGGGCGGTCATTTGACTCGGCGCGGCAACCTAAGACTTGACGTAAAAGGCTATACTATTCGACGTGGCCCTTAATTAAAGAGGTCTGCGGGGCTCCCCGGAGGCGGCGGCCATGCGCCATCTGCTGTGCAATACGCGGGGCGCAAAACGAGCTTGGTATGGGTGACAATCCGGGGACGTGGTGCCCGCAGTTTTGGGGAGGCGCGAGATGGATTACAGTGCAGAAATATTCGACCAAATTCAGCTGTTGTCCGAAACTAAAGGCTTTAATGACAATGAACTCCATTGTGTTCTCAGATTTGAGCATGGGCCTGTCCCGGAAGTCCTGAATAGGTCGGTCATCGCCTCTATTGAGGCCATCCCCATCCTCGGCGCGCGCTACATCGATGGCGCCAGGCCGCATTGGGCGCGCCTCGACCCCAGCGAATTCGGCCGGGCCTTTGTCCTGGCGACGACCAACTCAGAGTTGGAGGACTTCCTTGTCTCTCCCGTCGATGAAAGCGTCGGCCCCCAGATCAGAGTCTGCCAGCTCGACTCCCACCCTTTCGCCATCGCACTCAAAATGAACCACATGATTTGCGATGCCGCGGATTTCAAGCAATACTTATATTTCCTGTGTAAAATATACTCGGAACTGGCGGCCAATCCGACTTACAGGCCGCGCGCGATAAATGGAGACAGAAGCATCCGACGAGTGCTCAGGCGCTTCGCTACGAGCGTCAAGCTCAAGTCGTTACTAACGCAGAGCAAAGACAATAATCGGACTGGAAATCACCGGTTTCCTCTGAGCGAGGGCGGAGACGTGCGGCCCTTTATCCTCACGCGGACGTTGGAGCGCGACAGGGTTGCCTCGCTCAAGGACTATTCCCGTGCGACAAGGGCGACCTTGAACGATGCCGTGCTGACCGCGTATTATCGTTGCCTCTTTCAGGTGCTTGCGCTGAGGCCCGGCGTCGAACTCGAAATACCCGTGATGGTGGACATGCGCCGATATCTTGGGGAGACCAGGGAAGTCAAGTCCCTGACCAACCTCACCTCGATGCAGGTAACGCAGCTGGACTACAAGCCCGGGGAGCGCTTCGAGGGCACGCTCGGCCGGGTGAAGGCGGTCATGGACGAGAAAAAGGGGGCTGACATCGGCCTCAATGGATTTATCAAACTTAGTTTGCTGTATGGAATATTCGGCGACAGGATCGCCAATCGCCGGCTGAAGTCGAAACTCAAGAACCCCTTCATCTGCATGACGAACGTGGGAATATTGGATTCGGGCCCAATGTCCTTCGGTAATCTACGACCCTATGACGCTTTCTTATGCGGCTCGATAAAATATAAACCCTATTTCCAGCTCGCCATGAGCTCATACGACGAGCAACTCACCCTCAGCGCCAACCAATATGGAAGCGCCGTCGATCGGGATCGCATCTGCTCTTTTCTCAACGAGATCGAGGGAGAATTGCCTAACTAAATCTTGTCAGGGAGCTCGGAGAACTATTATCTATTCACAGTATGTGACGATCAGGATTCGGCGGATCGAGGCGGAGCGACGGTCTTGTCCGCTAAATCTCTCGGATTGCTGGCGTTCGAATCGCAGGCGGTTTCGCGCGTTCTCCCGTGCGGCAGGCCGGCGGCCGTATGATCGCCGCTCGCATCAGCGCGGCGGCAAACCCTCGTAGATCGGTAACCCTTCTTGGATGCAGTTGAACGCCTGCCTGTCGCTGGCGTTGATCGCCATCTGGCACGCGCCGTATTGGGTCGGATCGTCGAGGGTTCCGGCCTTGAGGATGATGGCGTTGAGGCCGGGGCGACGCGTAATGAGCTGCGTGCCGCAATCGCTGCAGAATTCTCGGGTGACCGCGCGTTCGAGATCGTCACGTTTGAACTGGCGAGGCGCGCCCTTCGTGTATCGAAAACCGTCGACCGGCATCAGCATGAACATGTTCGCCGCGCCGCCAGAAAAATACTGGCAAGGACGACAATGACATTGCGCCCTCAGCATCGGCGTTCCCGCCGCTTCGTAGCGAACCTTGCCGCAGTAGCAGCCGCTTCCGAGCGTCATTTGTATCTCCCATCGCTCGCACGCCACCTTGCGCGACCTCGAACGCCGCCGCACCGCAACCGACGCGCCAGATTCCCTTATACCCGAGATTCTCCAGATGGAGGC
>NZ_JBKQOT010000040.1:0-3195 GCF_052145395.1 Roseiarcus sp. | reverse complement strand
TCCGGGCCCTGGGGAGGTGTTGGTGAAGGTCCTCGCCTGCGGCGTGTGTCACACCGACCTTCACGCGGCCGACGGCGACTGGCCGGCAAAGCCGAAGCTGCCGTTCGTGCCGGGGCATGAAGTTGCGGGCGTCGTTGCGGCGCTTGGTCCCGGAGTGAGCCGCCTAAAGGAGGGCGATTCCGTCGGCGTCGCGTGGCTTCACGACTCCTGCCTACGCTGCGAATACTGCGAGACCGGTTGGGAAACGCTCTGCGCGCATCAGCACAACACCGGTTACAGCTGCGACGGCGGCTTCGCCGAATATGTCATCGCCAGCGAAACGTTCACCGCCAGGTTGCCAAGAAACGTGGATTACGCGCGCATCGCCCCGATCCTGTGCGCCGGCGTCACGACCTACAAGGGACTGAGAGAAACCGAAGCGAAGCCGGGCGAATGGGTCGCGATCTCCGGCGTCGGCGGCCTTGGCCATCTCGCGATCCAATATGCCAAGGCGATGGGGCTGCGCGTGGCGGCGCTCGACGTCACGGCCGACAAGCTCGCGCTCGCCAAAGCGGCGGGGGCCGAGGTCGCGGTGGACGCGCGCTCGCCCGAGGCAGTGCTGGAGATTGTCGGGGCGACCGGAGGCGGGGCGCATGGTGTCCTCGTCACCGCCGTCTCCCCGCCTGCCTTCTCGCAGGCGCTCCGCATCGTGCGCCGCAAAGGAACGGTCGCGCTTGTCGGGCTTCCCCCCGGGGAGTTTCCTACGCCGATTTTCGACGTCGTGCTTAAGCGGATCACGGTGCGGGGCTCGATCGTCGGCAACCGGCGCGATCTCGATGAAGCGATCGCCTTCGCCGCGCAAGGCAAGGTCAGCGCGGATGTCGAGACGGCGCCGCTCGACAGCATCAACACGATCTTTGCCGACCTGAAGGCCGGCCGGGTCAAGGGACGCATGGTGCTGGATCTTGCCGCCGAGGAAAACCGGTGGATCGCGCCGAAGACCCTCGAGCTCGCCGATAGCTGGACGGCATAGGGTTGAATGGCCGGAATGAACATGAGCGAAGGAAAATTGTTTAGAGGAGTCGACGATGCTTGAGCAAGCTGTGGAGTACTGGACGGACGCCTGGCAGCGGAGCGTCCTGACGCTCGAAGCTCTGAACGAGCGGGGAAACATTCATCTCGCCCAGGCGGCGAAGGAGGTCCCCAACGTACTGAACTTCGACAACGAGCTCGTCCTTGACGGACGAAAGCTGCCGCGCCCGGTCAACTACGGACTCGTTCGCATCCTTCCGCCCGACCGCTCCGCCGTGGATCCGGCCAAACCTCCGATCGTCGTCGTCGATCCGCGCGCGGGCCACGGTCCGGGCATCGGGGGCATGAAGCCCGAGAGTGAAATCGGCGTGGCGATCCGCGCCGGCCATGCCTGCTACTTCGTCGGCTTTTCGCCCGAGCCGATGCCTGGCCAGACGATCGAGGACGTCTGCCACGCCGAGGCGGCCTTCGTCGAGGAGGTCGCCCGGCGCCACCCCGATGCCGAGAGCAAGCCCATCGTCATCGCCAATTGCCAGGCCGGCTGGCAGACCATGATGACGGCCGCGATTGCCCCGGACCTCATGGGCCCAATCCTGGTTGCAGGATCGCCCATGTCCTATTGGGCTGGGGTGCGCGGGAAGAACCCGATGCGCTATCTGGGAGGCATTTTCGGCGGCTCGTGGGCGACCGCTCTTTCAAACGACGTCGGCGCGGGCAAGTTCGACGGCGCGAGCCTCATCGCCAACTTCGAGCTCGCCAATCTCGCGAACACCTTTTGGACCAAGGAATACAACGTCTATTCCAACGTCGATGCCGAGAAGGAGCGCTTCCTCTCGTTCGAGACTTGGTGGGGCAGCCCGGTCCTGCTGAACGGCGGCGAGATGCAATGGATCGTCGACAATCTGTTCGTCGGCAACAAGCTGTCGACCGGGCAGATCCGCACGACGGACGGGGTCCGGGTCGATCTCAGAAACATCAAGTCGCCAATCGTCGTCTTCTGCTCGTGGGGCGACAACGTGACCCCGCCGCAGCAGGCCCTGGACTGGATTCTCGACCTCTACGACAACGTCGACGAGATCGTCGCCAACGGGCAGACGATCATCTACTCGCTGCACCATAGCATCGGGCACTTGGGGATTTTCGTTTCCGGCCAGATCGCCTCGAAGGAATACCGGGAGT
Organism: Roseiarcus sp.; assembly: GCF_052145395.1. Taxonomy (NCBI): domain Bacteria; kingdom Pseudomonadati; phylum Pseudomonadota; class Alphaproteobacteria; order Hyphomicrobiales; family Roseiarcaceae; genus Roseiarcus; species Roseiarcus sp. Next base: position 1,005 of record NZ_JBKQOT010000040.1, on the reverse strand, counting down.
TCGTCTCCTGCATGGACATGATCGAGGCGACGCCGCCTGGACTCTATGAGGCGCTCATCACGGACGTCGGCGAGGATACCGAGAACCGCGAGCTCATCGATGGCAAGTACCTTTTCCGGCTCGAGAAGCGAACGCTCGAAGACATCCGCGCCTTCGGCGTCAACAGCCCGGAAGACGAGAGGGTGCGAACCAAAGCTGTGCAATTAAGCGGCGAGGTTTCGTGATACGTTTGGTCGGTTACGATTTGCGGGACTGGGAGGGTTGGGGGCGAGCGCGGCCCAATAGTCTGGCCAATCGCCGTTGAGGCGGTTGATCGCAGCGCGAGCATGTGCGCCGCGTGCTCGACGCGCCACCAGGCTCCGGGGAGCTTGAGGCGTTTTTGAGCGACGTAACGATGCGCGCTTTCGATTTCGCCGGAGCCGATCGGAAGCCCTTCGGCCAGGGCCTGGCGGTATTTCAATTGGTCTGCGCGACCGCTCAGATAGCGATGGCATGCCCTCACCGGGGCTTGGTCGTCGCTCGTCTCGGGCGGTTCGCGATGGGGAGCGAGGGCGCCCAGGACCTCGTCCAAGCGCCCCGTCTTCAGGGCGTTCTCTCGCGCCTCCATCCAGGCTTCGCGGGCTTCCGGCTCCGGCGCGATCGTCTTGGCGGCTTCGCTCAGATACTCGCAAACATGATAGAAATCAATCAAATAGCTGCCCTGGGCGCCGAACTGTTGCTCGATCTGGCCGACGATCCACGGCGCGCCGTCCCCAACCGCGTGAACCCGCGATTCCGTCCCGAAGCCCGCCCGCACCGCGCAGGTCAAGAGGTGTCGCCCCGCCGCCTCCGCGCCGCCCTCGATCCCGCCTCCATAGATCGGCGTCCGGCTCCCCTTGGCGTGCGCAAGCGAAATCTTGGCCTCTCTCCACGACAGCGTCTTCCCCTTGCGCTTGTCCTTCTGGCTCGCGTCCGGCTCCACGACAGGAATCATGCCCCCGTCGGTCTGTGCGACGATCTGCTTGT
>NZ_JBKQOT010000039.1:0-15351 GCF_052145395.1 Roseiarcus sp. | reverse complement strand
GGCACCTTCTCGATCTCGGTGGTTGCGAACAGGAACTTGACGTGCTCCGGCGGCTCCTCGAGCGTCTTCAACAGGCCGTTGAAGGCCTGCTTCGACAGCATGTGCACTTCGTCGATGATGTAGACCTTGGTGCGGGCGGAGACCGGCCGGTAGCGGGCGTTTTCAATGATCTCGCGCACGTCGTCGATGCCGGTGTGCGAGGCGGCGTCCATCTCGATCACGTCGACATGGCGCGAATCCATGATTGCCTGGCAATGGACGCCAAGCTCGGGCATGTCGACGCTCGGGCGGTCGATCTTGCCGGGCACGGAATAATTGAAGGCGCGGGCGAGGATGCGCGCGGTCGTCGTCTTGCCGGTGCCGCGGACGCCGGTGAAGACGTAGGCCTGATGGATGCGCCCCGAGGCGAAGGAATTGGCGAGCGTGCGCACCATCGGCTCCTGGCCGATCAGGTCCTCGAAGCGCTGCGGGCGATACTTGCGCGCCAGCACCCGATAGGGCGCGGGCGCGGAGGCCGGCGGCTCGGCGGCAAACAGGGAATCGCTCATCGCCCCTCTCGCTCGCTCCGCTCGGATCGATGGTGTGGAAGCATCCTCGAAACTTGGGTGCCCGACGTCGGCGGATTGAGCTCAAGGCGAAGGTGGGAGGTTGGACAAAGACCCGCCCTGTCTCGTTAGGGCTGCTTCCTTCCGGACCTGACCCGGTTGGCGAGCGGTACGTCCTTCGCCAACCTCCCGCCCCCATGTGGACCAAAGGCGCGGCGGACGCAAGGGCGCGCCGAAGGAGAATTCCGGGTTTGCGCCTCTTTGGCGGCGCGGCCGCGACCGCGGATTTCGGACAGCGCTCCTTTGTTTTCAACAGCTTGCCCCTCGTTTCCTCGGGTTTGTGAGTCCGGGTCCAAACGTTTTCAAGGGGTTAGCGCCAGACGCGCGCAAGCCCGCCCGCCGCGGCCTCCAGTTTCATGTTTCAGGATCTTAAACGGCGCCGCCGCAACCCACGCGCATCGCTCCATGACGTTCCGCCCGTTCCCTTGGCTGTCGATTGACGTGCTACGCCGAAAACCCCATCTCTGGCCTCCATGACCGACGTCTCCATCCCCGCGGCCTTCGGCGCCGGACTGCTGTCCTTCGCGAGCCCCTGCGTGCTGCCGCTCGCCGCGCCCTATCTCTGCTATCTCGCCGGCGCGAGCGTCGAGGCGCTGGTCGACGGCGGCGAGCGACAAGCGCGGCGAAACATTCTCGTCACCGCGCTCCTGTTCGTCGCGGGTTTCACCACTGTGTTCGTGGCCTTCGGCGCCACCGCCTCGGCGCTCGGTGCGCTCTTTCGGGAGTGGAGCCACATTTTGTCGATCGCCGCCGGGATCGGCGTGATCCTGATGGGCCTCCACTTCTTGGGCGTGTTCCGGATCGCCGCGATGCTGCGCGAGGCGCGACTGACGATCGACCGCCCGGCCGGAGCGTGGAGCGCCTATTTCATGGGCATGGCCTTCGCGCTCGGCTGGACGCCGTGCATCGGCCCGATCCTAGCCACGATCCTCGCCGTCGCCGGCAGCCGCGACACGGTCGCGGCGGGCGCGGGCTTGCTCGCCGTCTACAGCCTCGGCCTCGGCCTGCCCTTTATCGCAGCCGCCGCGGCGATCGGCCCGTTCATGCGCGCCTCGACCGCGATCAAGAAGCGGTTCGGCGCGATCGAGAAGACCGTCGGCGTCCTGCTGGTCGGGACCGGGGTCCTGTTCCTGACCGGCGGCTTCCAGTCGATGTCGCTGTGGCTGATCGAAACGTTCCCGCAGTTCGGGCAGGTCGGGTAGCTGGAGAAAAATCAATCCTGCTATGCCGTCAGACCGCGCAACGCTTCCGCGAGGGCCTCGATCCGCAGCCCAACCGCCGACGCGCTCGAACGCAGCGCGGAAAGCTCCACTTTGTCCTCCTCGCCGGCGGCACCGCGGCCCAAGCGGGCGAGGAGTTGTCCGCGCCGGGCGATCGCGCTTGGATAGGAGAGCGGCTCCGGCGCCATGCGCGTGAGCAGCGCGTCGGCATGGCCCTCGGCCGCGTCCCAGTCTTCGGCGCGCAGCGCCCATTCGATCGCGTAGCGCCGAAACCAGAAATGATTGTGGCCGACGGCGCCTTTCGCCAGCAGGGATTCTCCCGCGGCCAGCGCGGCTCTTTGCGCTTCGGGGCTCTGTTCCGCGAGGGCCATGAGGCCGAAGACGATCGGCCCCACGAAGCCGGGACTTGTCGCCTCGGACGATTCGAGCGCCGCCCGCACGAGTGACAGCGCTTCCGCCGCGCGGCCCTCCACCAGCGCTCGCTCCGCGCATAAGGCGAGAATGATCGCCTCGTAGCGGCGGGCCTTCAGCCTGCACGCCTGATCCAGTGCGGCAGCCTGAATTTCGGCTGCTTCCAAATGGCGGCCGGCAGCCGTCAGACAGAGGCCGATCGACTGAAGCGCGAACATCTCCGCGTGGCTGTTTCCGATCCGGCGCGCCGTCTCGAGCGCGCGGCGCATGTCGTCGAGCGCGGCGTCGAACGCGCAGAGGTAAATCCGGCAATGCCCCATCATTGCCCGGTTCGGCACGGCGATGCGAGTCAACCCGGCGGCGTCGCAGAGTTCGACGCACTCGGAGAAGTGATCGAGGGCCGTCGCCATGCGGCAATCCATATACTGGGCGTCCGCAAGGCCGCTCAGCGCCCGGGCCCGCCACTCAGGCGAATCGAGGCCATTCGCGGCGTCCAGGGCCAACGCGTGCTCGTTGCGGCAGGCCTCGATCTCGCCTCGCGCGAAACGCAGATTGCCGCGAAGGTAGTGGATTTCGGCAAGCGCGCGACCGGCGCCGGCGCCGCGCGCCAACGGCTCGCCCTCGGAAAGCGCGGCGAAGGCGTCATCGATCTTTGCCAGCAGCCGATTGGCGGCGGCGCAGCCGATCAGCGCCCGCAAACGGTCGTCATCCGTTGCGCCCGCGGCAAGAGCCGACTGGTAGCCTTCGAGCGCGTCCGCGCCGCGGCCGGCGTCGAGTTGCAGGCCACCCACCTGCAGGGCGAGCGCGACGCGGTCGCGAGGTCCTACGGCGATGGCGAGACCTCGAAGGGCGAGCGCGGCCGCCTGATCCTGGCGGAACAGGGACGCCTGCTCCCTCGACGCCTCGAGGTAGGCCTGCGCCGCCTGAGGATCTTCGGCGAGATCGAGATGCTCGGCGCGCAGCACCGGGTCATCGAGGAAGACATCGGCGGCAGCCTTGTGAAGCTGCCGCCGCCTCGCTCGCGTCAGCGAAGCGTAAACGCCGTCCCGCACGAGGGCGTGGACGAACTGCAGTCCGTCGGCGACTAGCCGCAATAGCGCGTGGCGCAGGAGCGTGTCGCAGGCGTAGCGCAGATCGTCGACTAGCGCACGGAGGCTGGCGAGGGTGAAACGCTGACCGAGAACCGACGCCGCCTCGATGGCGCGCCGATCGTTGGGCGGGAGGAGATCGGTCCGCGCGAGCACGACGCTTTGAATCGTGCCCGGGAGCCTGCCGTCGACGAGATCGCCCGCGGTGCGCAAGAGCTGCTCGAGAAATAGGGGGTTGCCGCCGGCGCGCTCGACGCATTTGGCGGCGAAGACCTCGGCGGCCGGGAAGCTCTTGGCGATCCTCTCCGCCTCCGCCGGGGCGAGCGGCGCAAGGTCGATCGTGAGTTGCAAGCCGTCGCCGGCTGTCGCGCGCCAGCTTGCATCCAGTGGATCGCCGCCGATGCGCGTCGTCATGACAAGCGCTGTGCGGCTTTGCGTCGTCGCCCGCGAAAGGGCGGCGAGCAAAGCCAGCGTATCGTCGTCGGCCCAATGGACGTCCTCAACCGTGACGAGAAGCGGATTTGCTTTTGCGCGCGTGGCAATCAAATCGGCAAGGACGCGCTCCTTGGCGCGGGCGCGCGCCGTCCGATCGATCGCCTCGTAAAACGACCGATCGTCCTCCCGCTGCGGGACTTCGAGAAGATCGCGCAAGTAGAGGGAGTCGTCGCCCACCAGCCTCGCCGTGGCGATGGCCGCCGCGGCGTCGTCGAGCGAAGAGTCGCGCCCGAGGCCCAGCAGGCTCAGGACAATGGTGCGGATGGCTCCGTGGCCACGCTCAGTACCGAAGTCGAGCACCCATCCCATGTGGCGCTCGAAGCCGAGATCGGCGGCGATCGACTGCGCCTCTTCGACGAATCGGGTCTTGCCGATCCCCGGCTCGCCGCGTACGATCACGACCGCGCCGGACGAGCCGTCGCCGATCGCCGCGAGCGCGGCGCGGCATTGCGCGAGTTCGACACGACGGCCGACGAGCGGCGCGCCAGCCGACGCGGCGCGCCTCAATCCGATCAGCCGCCAGACGTCGACCGGTTTCTCGAGACCTTTGAGCGTCTGGGGGCCGAGCGGCTCGTAGTCCGCGGCATGGCTCGTTGCGCGGTGGATTTCCTCAGAGACGAAGGTCTCCCCAGCGCCGGCCCGATCGATGAGCCGCGCCGCGACGTTCGCGGCCTCGCCGGTAACGGTGTATCCGCGATGCCGGTCGCTGCCGACGGCGCTCGCGACCACCTCCCCCATGGCGAGGCCGACGTGGACGGCGAGCGGCCCGGACGCCGTCGCAAGCGTCGCCGGGACGGAGGTCTGTATATCGAGCGCCGCGCGGACCGCGCGCAACGCGTCGTCGCCGTGAGCGCGCGGCGCGCCGAAAAGCGTCATGGCGGCGTCGCCGATGTGCTTGTCGATCATTCCGCCGTATCGGTCGACGGCCGCGTCGACGACGGCGAAGAAGCGCTCGAGCAGAGAGTTGACGTCCTCGGGGTCAAGCTGCGACGAGAGCCGCGTATAGCCGACGAGGTCGCAGAACATGACTGCGACCGGCCGCCGGTCGCCGGCGGCGACCGCGTGGACTTCGACGACCGGGGCTTCGCTCTGCACGAGCGCCCGCCCGCAGCCCCCGCAGAACCGGTCGGATGGCTCGTTCGCGTAGCCGCAACCCTCGCACGCCATCGCGAGCGCCGCGCCGCAGGAGGCGCAGAACTTGCGGCCTTCCTTGTTCTCGAACTGGCAACGCGCGCAGCGCACAGGCGGAAGCCCCCGTCGGGAGGAGACGAAGACTAGCACAAGTCGTCAGCGCTCAGGAGGCGAATGAGGCGCGAGCGCCGCTGGCGCTCCGTTCGCCGCCGAAGCCTGCGCCTGGCCCTTGCCGCTCAACAAATTCCCAATAGGGTACGGCCGTCACCTTTTGGGGGGAATCGCGGGCGCATGAGTTTTCTCGACGAACTGGCGTTCGGGCCTGGGCGCAATTGGCGCGCCTGGGTTCGGGCGCTTTTGCTGCTCGTTGTGCTTGTCGCGCTCGCCGCTGCGATCCTCTACCTCACCGTCGCCGGCGACTACGCCTACCTGAAGGCCGCCGTCTATACCGGCGCGCCGACCGGCGAGTATCACACCGTCGGGGAACGGCTCGCGGCGCGCGCGCTCAAGAAGAACGGCCATCTCAAAGTCGTCGTCACGGCGGGCTCGGTCGAGAACATCAACCGACTCGTCGGCGAGAACGGGCGGTGCGAGCCCGCCTTCGCCTTCGTCCAGGACGGCGTGCCGCTGCCCGACGACGCCGGCCTGCAGACCCTCGGACGGCTCCCGCAGCCCGAGTCCCTGCTCCTCCTCGCCCGTCGGGGTCGAGCCATCGCCTCGTTTGAGGACCTCAAGGGCGCGACGGTCGGCATCGGTCCGGAAGGCTCCGGCACGGGCTTTCTCATGCAGCACCTTTTGGACAATTCCGACCTGAAGGACCTCGGGTGGAAACCGTCCAATTACGGCCTCGAGGCGCAGGCGACGCTGGTTCAGGCCAACCAGCTCGATCTCGCCGCTTTCGTCATGAACGAGAACGCCGAGTTGATCCGCAACCTCGTGGAGAAATACGACCTCGAGATCGTTTCGCCGCCCGGGATCGACGGCCTGACGGCGAGAGACCGCTGGCTGCACGTCGGCAAGATTCCCGCCGGCTACTACGACGTCGGCCGGCAGATTCCCGCGACCGACAAGGACGTCGCGCAAGTCGATACGCTGCTCATCACCAACGCCTGCGTCGGGCGGGCGCAGCGGGTCGCCTTCCTGAAGCTCTTGAGCGACGAGTTCCCCGCCTTTGTGCGGAGCAATCCGCCGCCCGCGGCGCGGTCCCAGGACGCGGCGCCGCTCGCGGACGAAGCGCGCGAATTCTTCGCCAACGGTCAGCCGGCGCTGCCGGACCGTTATTTCCCGCGGCTCGTGAACCTGATGTCGCCCGCCTACTGGATCTATCTGGCGATGGCGGTCACGGTCCTTTTGAACGGGACCGAGATCTACAGCCGCTTCCGGCTCTGGCGCATCGACGCCAACCGGGAGCTCCTCGAGGCCCGGCTCAAGGCGCTCGTGACGCCGCCCCTCACGCACGACCAGATCAAGGCGCTTCCGACCGGCGCGGTTCTCAAGTCGCCACAGGACCGCAACGCGGCGCAGGACCTCATGAAGGACCTCGAGGCGCTTCGGTCGCGCTGCGCCGCCCAGCTCCAGTCCTACGTGACGCCGATGGGAAGCGAAATGTACTATCGCTACCAGGAGTCCATGATGGTGGAGGCGATCGCGGCGCTTTCCACCCTGCTCTGTCGGTCGAACGGAAAGGGCGCCTCGTAACGGCGCCTCTAAGCGTCTTGGGCGGCCTCTCACCGCCCGATAAGCGCGAGACGCGCTGCCTCCATTGGAGCCGCGGCCCATCGGCGGAAAAGTCAGTCGCGGCCGTCGCCCGCAGGCAAAAGACCCAGCGCGTCGATCGCGGCGTTTCGTTCCCTCTCGGCGCGGGTCAGCGACCGCTCAAGCTCACCGGTGCTGGACTTGCTGCTGCCCGCGAGCACGACCCCGCCGATCAGCAGGGCGAGCGCGACCAACACGCGCGCCGGGGTGAAGGCGATGAAGCCAAGCACGAGCAGAAGCAGCACGAGCGGGCCGAGGACGGCGGCGGCGCGTCCCGCGGTCATCAGCCTACGGCTGCGCGCGATCGCGTCGTGAAGCTCGTCGATCCGCAGCTCCAGTTCTTCGATCCGCTCGGTCGGTTGCAACTCCGTCTCGATCATCGCTCTCCCATTTCGCCTCGCGCGGCGGTCGGATCAAGCCCTTGACGAACCGCCCGGCGGTTCGGTTCTCTCGCTCCCGCGCCGGAACCCGTCGCGCCAGTCGACACCCAAGGAATCGCCGCCCATGCCCCACCTGTTCAGTGAGTTCAAACTGCGCGACGTCGTCTATTTGAACCGCATCGGCGTGTCCCCGATGTGCCAGTATTCCTGCGAGGACGGACTCGCCAACGATTGGCACTTCGCCCATCTCGCCGCGCGAGCGGTCGGGGGCGCAGGGCTCGTGTTCACCGAGGCCGCGGCGGTTACGCCCGAAGGACGGATCTCGCCCGAGGATCTCGGCGCGTGGAGCGAAAGGCATTTCGAGCCGCTGGAGCGGATCGCGCGCTTCATCCGGTCACAGGGCGCCGTCCCCGGCGTTCAGCTTGCGCATGCTGGCCGGAAGGGCAGCGTGTACCGTCCCTGGTCCGGAAGCGGCAGCGTCCCCGAGGCGCAAGGCGGCTGGCGGACCGTCGGCCCGAGCGCCCTGCCCTTCGGCATGGGCTACGCAGCGCCCGAGGAACTGAGCGCCGATCGCATCGCGACGCTGGTGCAGGCCTTCGCCGCCGCCGCGGACAGGGCCTACGCCGCCGGGTTCCGCACCGTGGAACTGCACGCCGCGCACGGCTACCTCATCCACCAATTCCTGTCGCCGCTCAGCAACCGCCGAACCGATGGCTACGGCGGCGCGTTCGACAACCGCACGCGCTTCTTGCGCGAATGCGTCGAGGCCGTGCGGAAGGCCCTGCCGGAGCGTTGCCCTCTGTTCGTCCGCATTTCCGCGACCGACTGGGCGGAGGGCGGCTGGGATGTCGAGCAGTCGGTCGAGCTGGCGGGGATTCTGAAGAGCCTCGGCGTTGACGCCATCGACTGCTCGTCCGGCGGCAATGTCGAGCGCGCTGCGATTCCCGTCGGGCCGGGCTACCAGGTTCCATTCTCCGCCCGGATCCGGAAGGAGGCCGCGATCCCGACCGCCACAGTCGGCATGATCACCGCGCCCGCCCAGGCCGACCAGATCATTCGCAACGGCGAAGCCGACATTGCGCTTCTCGCGCGCGAGTTTCTGCGCGACCCCTATTGGCCGCTTCTCGCGGCGCGCGAACTCGGGCAGACCATGTCCTGGCCCTCGCAATACCTTCGCGCCGCGCCGCGCGAAGCGCCCGAGCGCGTCGCTGCTCATGAACTCGACTGACGGAGCCCTTCCGCTCCTGCAGCGGGAGCCACAGCCTCTTACTGCGTGCGCATCTTGCGTGCGTGTTCGGCGCCGGCGCGCGACCTCTCCCGGACCACGTTGCGCCGCGCGCGCATCTCGCTCCGGTGAGACCCGGTCGGCCTGTGCGCGCTCTGATGGGGCGTCGTCGGAGCCGTCGTCTGCGCGGAGACGGCGTAGGACGAGAGGGCGACGAGCGCGCCGAGTCCGGCGGCGGCGATCAGCTTGAACATCGAGTCTTCCCCGGCGGGCGTTGCGGCTTGAGACCTTACGGGAGTCGGACGCCCCGGCCAAGGGCCCGCGTTACGCGGGACTCGCGGAGGCGGCCTCGACGACATCAAGGTCGTCGATCTCTATCCAGACGAGTGTCGGAAACGGAACGACCGCCATCGCCGGGCCGAGGCGCGGAAGAACCTTGCGCCGGGTATAGAAGCGTACGCCTCCGACGACCTCGCTCTTGAGGCACAGGTTGGCGCCGGTCGCCCAGGAACCGATCGGCTCGGCGGTGTAGTCGTGGCGCACGAGGCGGCGTCCGGGGTCGATATGAAAGCTCTGGCGCCGGGAATGGGTCGGAATGCCCGGGCCGAACCGGACGTCCAATCGCAGGTTCCCGTCCCCCGCAGCGGGCGTCGCGCCGACGAGTTCAACGTCGTCGCGCTCGAGCAGAAACGGGAACGACAGGTAGTTCCAGAGCGCGTACCCGGCGAAGGTCAAGATGTCGAGCTTGTCCCAGTAGACCTGACTGACGACGCCGCTGAAATGGCTTCGCGGATCGCGTCGCTGCGCGACGAGTTGACCGCGATCGTCGTGGATCGCCGCGAGCGCGGGCGTCCAAGTCCCTCGCCAGCCGCGCCGAACAAAGTCGCCCAGGGTCACGGCGATATCGTGCGGCCGCACCTCGATCTTCAAATTTTTCAGCGCATTCGGCTGGCAGCGGGACTGGAAGGCAAGACCGCCAGACGACAGGGCCGCTCGAATCGCCCCGACGCGCCGCCACCGCTCGCGGCCGCCGTGCGCCTCGATCGTTTCGTTCAAAAGCTCCGCCGGCGTCACGCCCAAGGATCCGTCACGCCCGGCGCCCCCTTGAATGAGCGTCCATGACATCCATGCCAGATGGGTATGACGCCTTCAAAAACGCCGGCGAGGCGCATTCGGGCGCCGTCCGGCGTCATTCAGCGCGCGTTCGGCATGCCTTCGACACGCGTTCGGCGCTGGAATTGACCCCCTTATTCACCCGTGAATCGAGACTTTTCAACGCGTTGCACTCGAGTTCGCGAAAAAATGTTTCGGCGCGAATTGTTTTCGTCATGCGGCCCATCCCCGGGCAAGCGGCCGCGTCCCGTCCAACCAACAGGGCGTCGATCCGCTTGCGCTTCGTCTGAGACTCGCATGAAGCGATCATAGGGTAGCTTCTGCTTTTCCACAATCAAAAGCTGCGCCATACCGTCGGTCCCTTGTTTTGGGGGAAGAAAGGCGCCGCGCTCTCCACTCGCGTGAATGGGGTCTGGATCGGACCGCTCTTCGCGGCCTGCAACATAGATCACCTTTCTTACGCTATTGGACTCCTGCTCTCTTGGCGGGCAGGACCGAAAGGGAGCGCACGCCTTGAGCGCCGTGGATGAGAACGCCCTCAATGTCTGCGGTGGCGGATGGACCGGTGTGGAAGCAGGCGTAGCGCCGGGAGCGGAATTCCGGGCGCCGATACGCGTGATGCAGATTGACGACGTACTGCGACCATGCTCGGCGTGAGCGAGCGGGCGATCATCTTCACTACGACCGGTCATGAAGCGGCTCGACGCGATTCATCGAGCGGAGGCTGTCGCGGAAGGGCTGATCGGGATCCAGACGACTGAATCCCAACCGCGAACGCGGCCCCATTATTCCCATCATCGCCACCCGCGGCGCCTCACCCATCAGGGACCCCGCCTCATCGACAAGCGCAGCCCCCGGCGATGGTTGGCGTTGCGCGCTTGTCTGTGAGCGAATTTGAACTTTGGTTTGGGGCGTCCATACGAATACGTCACGAGAACCAACCTCGTTCTGATCCAGGGTCATCCTTCAATCGCATAACCTTCTTCTTGGTAACCTGAACTGGCGGCGCTGGTCGTCAATGCCGATGGGCGCCAAGGAGGAGAAGCAATGAAGACTCAAATCCTGTCGCTGGCGCTTAGCGTCGTCCTCGCGAGCCCCGCGACGGCGGCGTACGCGAGCGAGAACCCCTACCGACCGGTCCACAGCCATCGAACGGCCCATATTGTGAAAGTCTCCTCGCACTGGCGCGACCCGTTCAAACCCCGCACAACCAACGGGCTGAGCAGCAATCCCGACGCTTGCGCCAGTTACGGCTGCGTCGGCGCCGGCGGCGGCGGCGACTAGAGAGAGACGGGCAAGAGGCTATGGCGGCGCCCCCGGCGGCCGCGCCCAGCCAACCGCGCGATCTGCAGCGACGGCGCAGCGCGAGCAAGGTTCAGCGGCAACCGACCGCAATTCTCAACAGGAGCAAGAGCGATGCTTTCGAGACGCAATATTCTCGCGACAGCCGCCGCCGGCGCGATGTCGGCTGCGACGGCGCGCGCGGCCAGCTTCGGCGACCCCGATCAACCGGCCGAGGGCGCGGTGATCGTCACCAAGCCCAAAGCGCTGACTGACGCAGGGCCTCAGGACCCGGGTCTTGCCGGAAACGAACCCGCTTTCCAAAACCCGCCGGCGACCGACGTCAACGGCATGCCGCAGTTTTGGACCTCGTTCAATCTTGCTCCCAAGCGAATCCAGAACGGCGGCTGGGCGCGGCAGATTACATCGGATGACTTCAAAATTTCGTCGACGATCTCGGGCGTCAACATGCGGCTCGGCCCAAACGGAGTTCGGGAGCTTCACTGGCACCAGCAAGCGGAATGGGCGGTCGTGACTTACGGAAACTGCCGCATCACCATTATAGACCAGGACGGACGCCCACAGGTCGCAGATGTGACAGAAGGCGATCTGTGGTACTTCCCCGCCGGCCTGCCTCATTCCCTACAGGGTCTGGATCCCGATGGGACCGAGTTCGTGATCGCCTTCGATAACGGCGACTCGTCGGAATTCAACACATTGTTGGTGACCGACTGGCTCGCTCATACGCCGCCGGAGGTGCTCGCCAAGAATTTTTCGCTGCCCATCGATGCGTTCAAGAACATCCCTCTCCACAACAAGTGGATTTATCAAAGCAATGTCCCCGCGCCGCCGCTGGCGACGGTCGAAGCCCAGATTGCGGCGGCTGCAGGCAAGCCGCCAAATCCCTACATTTTCAGGCGCGCCGATTTCAAGCCCCTCGCGGATACGAAGAGCGGATCGGTGCGGCTCGCGGACAGCACCAACTTCCTGGTCTCGAAGACGATTGCCGCGACGGTGGTCACGATCAAGCCGGGCGGCCTCAGAGATATGCATTGGCATCCGAACGCCGACGAATGGAATTACTGGATCAAGGGCGAGGGACGCGTGACGGTCTTCAACACCGGGCCGCAGGCGATCACGGCAAACTTTCATCCCGGCGACATCGGCTACGTCAAGAAGGCGCTTGGGCACTATGTCGAGAACACCGGGGACACGGATCTTGTGTACATGGAGGTCTTCAGAGCGGATCGTTTCGAGGAAGTCTCGCTGTCCGATTGGCTGGCGCACAGCCCAATCGACATGGTTGCCGAGACGCTGAATATCGATCCGGGGCTCATCGCGCAGTTTCCAAAGAACCGACCAGACCTCGTCCCGGTTTGACCTCGTGCCTCAAGGAGCGATGCGAAGCCGGTGGGCGCTGCTTTCGGCGCCCGCTGGAGCGGAGCGTCCTTTTCCGACGCGTCGCCAAGGCGCTGCTCCTCAGAGGCTTGGGAATTACCCGCTTAATCTGGTCCGCTCGAATGCGCAGGCATCATGAAGCGAAAGATGGCGCCGCCGCTATTGTCGAACTGATTTCCGAACTCAAGGCGGAGCTGGTCGGCGAGGATCCCCGCAATGTCGAGCACTGCTGGGACAAGCTGCGCCGGCGCCACGTCTTTTCGGGCGCGCAGGAGGGCGTCTTTCTGATTGCGCTCAGCGGCATCGAGATCGCCTTGTGGGACCTGGCCGCCAAGGCCGCCGGCCAGGCGCTCTATCGCATGCTCGGAGGCAAGTTCCGCGACCGCATCCGTCTCTACGCCGATTGCGGCGACGGGGACGATCCTTCCGGCTCTCCTGAGGGCTGCGCCGCCCGCGCGCAACGCCTCGTCAATGAGGGTTTCACCGCCCTCAAGTTCGACATCGACGCGGTCCAGCACCCCGCCAAGTTCGACGCCGCCAACCACACCGCGAACGGCGCCGAGTTGAGGTCCATGGTCGAGCGCGTAGCGGCCGTTCGGAAAGCCATCGGGCCGGACGTCGACCTCTGCGTCGATCTGCACGCCCGCTACGACGTTCCCAGCGCCTGTCGCATCGCCTGGGAGATGGAGCCGTTCAAGCTGCTCTGGCTCGAGGAGCCGATACCGGCGGAGAACGTCGACGCGCTCCGTCAGGTGCGGGCGCGCAGCCGCACGCCGATCTGCGTCGGCGAGAATCTCTATCTGCGATGGGGCTTTCGCGAGCTCCTTCAGCAGCAGGCGGCGGACGTCATCATGCCGGACGTGCCGAAATGCGGCGGACGCGCAGAGAGCAAGAAGATCGCCAATCTGGCCGAGATCTACTACATCCCCTTCGCGCCGCATCTCGTCTCGACGCCGCTCGGCACCATGGCGACCTGCCACACCTGCGCCGCTGTCCCGAATTTTCTCGTGCTCGAGTGGCATGCGCTCGAGGAACGCGACGTCTGGGACAGCTATGTCTTCGCGCCCGACGGCTCGGGCCCCATCGTCAAGGACGGGCACATCAGCCTTCCGGACGCGCCGGGCGTCGGGGTCGAGCTCAACATGGAAAGCGTGCGCCGAAACGCCGCTCCGGGCTTCGGCGTCTTCGAGTGAGCGGCCCGCGCGAACCGCGTGTCTCGAGCAACCGAGGAGCACAACTGGCGGAAGTCTGTCAAAGACAGCCGCCCTCGGTAGCTTGGCGCCGATTGTCGATGCACGACCGGGGGCGTGATCGAAGGGATGGCCGTCAGCGGCGCGCCGCGATGACTGATAAGCGCGTGGTCACATGCCACTCGACCGTGCCCACAAGAGGCGCAAGAGTTCGCGCTCCCACGCGCTTCAGGCGTTGCTCAGGGCTTCGCTTGAGCTTCTCCGTCGCGGCACGACGAGGTTGGCGACCAGGACCTGCACGGGCTCGTCCTTCTGATTGAAGGTGGTCGAGCGCATCTTGACCAGGCCCTGTTCAGGGCGCGACTTCGACGGCCGCACCTCCAAAACCTCGCTCTCGACGCGAAGGACGTCGCCGGGCCGGACCGGGCGGGTCCAGCTGATTTCGTTGCCGGCGCCGATGACGCCTCCGGCCGGCTTAAACTCTCCGGTCACGAGGAGCCGCATGGTCAACGCGGCGGTGTGCCAGCCGCTCGCGGCGAGCCCGCGGAAGAACGACCCCTTCGCCGCTTCCTCGTCGAGGTGGAACGGCTGCGGATCGAACTCCGCCGCGAAAGCCTTGATCTCTTCGGCGTCGACGCGCGCGCGGCCCGAGCCGTATTTTTGGCCGACGGCGATATCCTCGAGGTAAAGCACAGTCATAAGTTGCTCCCGATGAAATGATGCGAAGTCCGCAAGGGCGGAAGTGTCAATGGCCGCCTGCCGCTCCGGCGCCGAGCGTTGTCTTGCGGGCGAACAGGAGCGCGATCGCGGCAGCCGCAAGCACGATGCCGATCACGGCGAACGTGTCGCTGAAGGCCATGATCAGCGCCTGTCGGTGGACGATCTTGCCGATCGCCGCCATCGCCTCGTGTTGGGCGGCGGCCCGGTCGACCGTCCCGTGCGATGCGAAATAGTCGGTGAGCCCGGCGATGCGCCGGCGGGTTTCGTCGCTGTAGAGCGTGATCGACTGCCCGATGACGTTGGAGTGGAACTGCTCGCGCTTGGTGAGGATGGTCGCGAGCGTCGCCGTGCCCGCCGCGCCGCCGAGATTGCGCAGCATGTTGGAGAGGCCCGACGCCGCGCCCGCTTCGCTCGGCGCGATGCCGGCCGTGGTGATGGTGCTGATGGGGGTGAGCACGAGCGCCTGCCCGATCGCGCGCACGATGTTGGGGATGAGGAACTGGTCGCCCGCGTTGTCGGCCGAGAGCGTGGTGTTCATGAAGCAGCTGGCCGCGAAAATCGCGATGCCGACAAAGCCGACGATTCTTGGGTCGGATCGCTTCATCAGGAACGGCACGAACGGGATGATGACGAGCTGCGGCAGGCCGGTCCAGGCGAGCACGTCGCCGATCTGCTCGGCGTTGTAGCCCTGGGCCTGCCCCAGATATTGCGGCAGGACGTAGACCGTTCCGAACAGCGCGAACCCGACCAGGATATTGGCCAGCACGCCGACGCCGAAATTGCGCCGCGTCAGCAGGCGCAGCCGGACCAGCGGCTTCTCGACCATGAGCTCGATGGCGACGAAGGCCGTAAGGAACACGGATGCGACGATCGCGAGGCGAAAGATGAAGGGCGAGGCGAACCAGTCGTCCTTGTTGCCCTCCTCCAGCACGGTTTGCAGGGCCGAGAGGCCGATCGCCATCGTCACGATGCCCGCCCAGTCGCCCTCCTTGAGCAGCGTGAGCCGCATCGGCTGGCGTTCGAGGGTCAGCGCGAGGGCGATCACCATCACCGCGCTCGGGACGGCGTTGATGTAGAAAATTGTCTGCCAGCCGTAGGTCTCGGTGAAATAGCCGCCGATGGTCGGCCCAATGGCCGGCGCGAAGGTCACGGAGATGGCGAACAGCGCCAATCCGATCGGCTGCTGAGCCTTCGGCAGCTTGGTCAGCACCATGGTGAACGCTATGGGGATCAGGATGCCGCCAGTGAAGCCCTGCAGGCCGCGCATGGCGATCATCGACCCGAGGTCGTGGGTGAAGGCGCAGGCGATCGAGAAGATCGGGAACAGGACGCCGTTCGC
>NZ_JBKQOT010000038.1:0-17222 GCF_052145395.1 Roseiarcus sp. | reverse complement strand
AGCGCGTCGAAAAACTTCAAAAGCGTTCGGCGATTGACCGAGCGGGCAATGACGACCGAGCCCGTCGCGTCGACCGCGTGAATGCGGAAGACCCTCTTGGCCAGATCAAGCCAGGGGAATCGACTGAACGTTTCATGCGGCGATGTAGGCTGCGAGGGCGTTTTCGTCCCATACGGCGACTTTGCGGCGCATGCCCAGGGTGTCCTTGCTTTTGCCGGTTCTGAGCACGTTGAGGGCGATGTGCTTGACGATGGCGAGGTTGAAGGGCGCGTTGTCGGTTCGCACGCGGCATTCGTCGTCGCGGAAGATTACGTCGAGGACCCAACGGAGGCCGTTTTCGACCATCCAATGACTGCGGATCATTGGCCCGAGGGCGTTGGCGAGCAGGGTGAGCGAGGTAATATAGAAACGCGTCTCGGTTTCCACCTTGCCATTGGTTTCCCGTTCGCTCTCGACCATGACGACCGACTTCAGGCCCGGCCACTGGTGGGCGTCCTGCAGCCAGCCGATGTCGTGGAAAACGGTGACCGTTCGGGTCTCGATTCGGCCATGATCGCCGTCGACGGTCGTATCCCGGCTGACCGACGTATTGGCGAACCCGACCGCCTTCTGTTCGTTGGCGAACACTTCGACATCGTTGCGCAGCGCGCCCTGGTTGCCTTTCAAACCGAGGATGTAGTCGGCCTTCTTGTCGATGATTGTCTGCGCGATGTTGCGTTGGCAGCCCATGGCGTCGAGGGTCACCACCGCGCCCTCGATGGCCAAGAGCTCAAGCAGCGCGGGAATGGCGACGATCTCATTGGACTTGTCGCCGACCTTGGTCTGCCCAAGCACCATGCGCTGGCGCGCGGCGAAGGCCGACACGACATGAATGGGCGCGTCCGCCCCCTTCTTCCGGTAGGAGCGCCGCACCCTCTTGCCATCGATGGCGATCACTTCGGCCGACGTCTTCGTAAGCGCCGCCGTCCACGCTACAAAACAGCGCTGGAACGCAACCGGGTCGAGCCTGGCGAGGATGATGCCCAACTGGTCGTGTGAGGGCGTGCCGTTGGCAAAGCGTCGAAAACGCTGAAGGAACAATAGCTTGGCCCGGCCGAAGCGCGCGATGTCGGCCACCGTCTCCGCCCCCGCCAGCGCCGCCGCCAATAGCAAAAGCAGCACCTCGTCGAGCGGATAGGCGACCTTCCCCTTCTGCCGGTAGTCCGGCAAGTCCCCGAAATACGACAGGAAAACAGTCGTCTCTCACCGCCCCTTCCCTCAGGGCAAAATCGTAAATCGTTAAGCGGCGAAGAGCTTTGTGCGGAACTCCGGGTCGATGCAGGCTCTGAGGCGCTTTCGGCGGATGGAGCCGCGGGTCTTGTCGGCTTTCAGGAGATTGTAGCCGGTGTGTCGGATGACGGCGAAGTTCAGCGGCGAGGCGTCTTTTCTGGTTCTGCAGCGGTCTTCGTCGAACGTCACGTCCAGCGTCCAGTGGAAAATCTCGATCCCCCAATAGGCGCGCGTTGCGGCGAGAATGGCCTTGGGGTCGGGTTCGAGGGACGTGATGTAATACCGGGTCTCGAGGCTTTCGCGGCCGGTCTTCTTGTCGACGCGCCGGGCAGTGACCGCGGCGGTGCCCTCGGCGAACCCGCCCGTCCGTGTGGTCAGGGGCGCTCGCATCCGGTTCGCGCCCGGCCAGCCGCCCGGCCTGCATCGCCATCCGATGTCGACCGTGGGCGTCGTGACGCAGGGAAGCTTCACGTTCCAGCCGGGAGGGCGCGCAGGTGTTTCGCGCCGGCCAGGCTTCTTCGAGCCGGCGGGGCGGACGATCCTTCGATTTGACAACGCCTCGTCGATGGAGCCCGCGGAGACTGTCGCCTACACCCTCACCGATGCAGAGGACCGCCCGGAAATCGAGATGCTTGACGGCGGCATGGCGGCCCAACGGGGCGAGGGCTGACCGGCTGAATTCGCGGTCTCGGTTCGCAGCGGCTCTAAAAATCCAGATTCGCGTAGGTCGCGCTCGGGGCCATGCCCGGCAGGCGTTCCGCGAGAAGCGGGCGGAACGAGGGCCGCGACTTCACCCGCGCGTACCAGATCCTCGCGGTCTCGTTCTCGTCCCATTGCACGTCGCCCAGGTAGTCGAGGCAGGAAAGATGGGCCGCGGCCGCGAGATCGGCGTAAGTCAGTCGGTCGCCGGCGAGCCAGTTGCGAGACCGGATGAGGTGGCCGATGTAGCGCAAGTGATAGCGCACATTGGAGCGCGCGGCCCGCACGGCCTGCATGTCGGGCCCGCCGCCGCCCTGTGCGGAGTTCATGAAGCGCTTGTAAACCTTCTCACGGACGACCCAGCAGCTCGCCTCGTTGAAGAACTTGACGTTGAACCACGCCATCAGCCGGCGCGCCTCGGCGCGGCCGGCGGGATCGTCGGGCAGCAGGCGCCGGTCGCCCAAGCCCAGCCCTCGCGTCTCGTCGAGATATTCCGCGATCACTTCGGCGCCGGGCAGCGCCGGCGGGTGATCTTCGATCAGGACAGGGGTAGCGCCTTCGGCCGCCATCAGCAGGAATTCGCGCCGCCGCTCCCACGCCCGCTCCTCGACGAGCTTCGGCTCTATCCCCATCTCGCCGAGCGCCAGGCGGACGAAGCGGGAATGGGGGCAGAAGGGATGGTGATAGAGCGTGACCATGGCGACGCCGCTGGGATTGGGAATTTTCGAGCGCGCATCGGGGCCCCGCTCCTAGGCCCTTCCATGCGGCGCGACAGGTTAACCGATGGTTAACCGCGACGCGGGGCCGACGCCGCAGGGTTAATTGAGCCTCAGGTCGTGGAGACGAACGGCCGCTCGTCGTCCTCGTGCCCGTGTGCGCTGGCGGCATTTCTCTCCTCGCGAGGGTCAAAGCGATCCGGGAGCCGGGGCAAGCTTGGCGTTCGCCGGCCCCTTGGTTTTGAGCGGAGTAAGGCGCCGGCGCCCTCCACTCGCGTGAACGGCGATGGCGCGACTTTTGATTGAGGAAAAACAGAAATGCCGGTATGATCCCTTCATGCGAGGCTCGGACCGAGCTCAAGCGGAGCGACGCCGTCTCGGACGGGATGGGCCGTTTACCCGGAATCAGGACGAAGAATAATCGGGCGAAGAGATTTTTCCGCAAACGCGAGTGTAACGCATTGAAAGGTCACGATTCACGGGTGAATAAGGAGGTCAAATCCAGCGCCGAACGCGTGTCGAACGCATGTCGAACGCGGGCCGAATGAAGCCGGACGATGCCCGAATGCGCCTCGCTCCGCGGACGAGGGCCGCAATCGCGGAGCGGGTTTAACCTGAAGGGGTCATGCACCAGCCCAGGATTTCCCGCGATTGGACGCGCCAGACCTCGGCCGCGTTCATCCGCGCCCAAGCCGCGTCGAGGGAGCCGTCGGCGTCGATCGCCCGGCAGGCGTCCTCGACGACGAAGACGTCGAACCCCGCCGCGCGCGCGTCGAGGGCGGAGTGGGCCACGCAGAAGTCGGTCGCGAGCCCGCAGCAGAAAACCCGCTTGACCCGGCGAGCGCTGAGCAGGGCCGCAAGTCCGGTCGTCGTACGGCCGTCGGCCTCGACGAAGGCCGAATAGGAATCCACGCCCGGCTCCATGCCCTTGCGCAGGATGAGAAAGGCTCGGTCGGTGTCGAGCGCCGGATGCAGCGCCGCGCCCGGCGCGCCCTGGACGCAGTGATCGGGCCACAGGGTCTGGTCGCCGTAGGCGAGCCGCTTCGTCGAGAAGGGCGGCGCCGCGTGGGTCGAAGCGAAGGAGGCGTGGCCCGGGGGGTGCCAGTCCTGGGTGACGACGACGTGGTCGAACCGGCGCATGAGCGCATTGGCGATGGGCACGACCGCGTCGCCGTCCCCGACCGCAAGCGCTCCGCCTGGCATGAAATCGGCCTGCAGGTCGATGACCAGCAGGGCGTCGGTCGCCTTAGTCCTGATCGTTGCGGGCATGGGCGCGCTTGGCTCCGAGAAGGACGAGCGAATGCCAGCGGTGACGCTCGAACACGAGCACGACCGCAAGCGAGAAGACGAGCGGCAGAATCAGGTAGAGCAGGCGAAACGCCAGCAGCGCCGCCACGACATTGGCCTGAGGCGCGTCCGGAACGCCGCTAAGGAACGCGATCTCCAGAACGCCGAGCCCGCCGGGGGCGTGGCTGACCAGCGCCAGGCAGAACGAGGCGATGAAAACGCCCAGCACCACGACGAAGCCGGGATTGGCGGTCGGGAGCGTGAAAAAGATGATGCCTGCCGCCCCGACCAGTTCCAGAGGCCCCGCGAGCAGTTGCCGGGCCGCGATCGGCGGGCGGGGATAGGTCAGTTCGAAGCCTGCGATCCTGAAGGATCGAAAGTGTAAGAGCGAGCCGAGCACGTAGAGGCACGGGGCGGCGATCAGCGCGACGCCGGCGGCCTGCCCGACCCAGTCCGGCGCGCCTTCGAAGCGCTCGACGAGGTCGGGGTGAATGAGCAACAGGAGACCGCCCAGCGTCACCGCGCCCAGGACGAAGGTAAATGAGCAGAAAGCGACGAGCAGCCCGACATCCGTCACGGTCAGACCGCGGGTCGAATAGGCGCGGTAGCGGATGACGGCGCCGGAGAGCACGGACGCTCCGAGATTGTGCGCAATGGCGTAGGTGACGAACGAGGTCAGCGCCACGAACGGCCAGCTGATCTTCCGTCCGAGATGGAGAAGCGCGATCCGGTCGTACCAGGCGAGAGCGGAATAGGCGACGATCGTCGAGACGCAGGCCATGACCCAGCGTCCGGGCGAGATCGAACCGAACGCGTCGCGCAGGCTCGCATAGGACAGTCCGCGCAGTTCCTTGAACAAAAGCCAGGACGACACGGCCACCGCGCCGAGGCCAATGATCGGCCATGCGATGTCCTGAACCCGCCTCATCCTAGCTTGTCCGTTCGCTGCGGGAGAATAAGCCCGATTCGGCTCTCCCTGCCCGAGCAACGCGGCGAAGGCAAGACCGATCGCGCCGCCTGCGTCATTGCGCATGGCCGCCGACCCATGCCGCCAACGTGCCGGCTCTTGCTGCAAACGCGGCGGCCCTGCATGCTGACGGATCTGACAAACGACGGGGATCATGCCTCAAAACGCCCCATCCACAGCCGGGACGCAGGACTACGTTGGCGACCCGCGTAATGATTCGGTCCTGATCAGCATCGACGGAGCGCTCACCCCTCGGGCGGAGGCGAAGGTGTCGGTGTTCGATTCGGGCTTCGTCCTCGGCGACGGCGTCTGGGAAGGCCTGCGGCTCGTCGACGGCCGAATCGTCTTTTTGCAACGCCACCTCGATCGCCTTTGGGACGGAGCGAAGATGCTGCGGATCGATATCGGCCTCACCCGCGAGTCGATCAAGGCTCGGCTCTTCGACGTGCTCGAAGCCAACGCGATGACCGACGGCGTTCACCTCCGGCTGATGGTCACCCGCGGCGTCAGGCGTTCCCCCTATCAGGATCCGCGGCTTGCGATCGGCGGCGCGACCATCGTCATCATCCCCGAATGGAAGCGGCCTCGGCCCGAGATGTACGCGCGCGGGGTGCGGCTCTTTACCGTCCACATCCGGCGCACCGGGCCGGCGGAGCAGGACCAGAAGCTCAATTCGCATTCCAAGCTCAATTGCATACTCGCCGGCATCCAGGCGATCGAGGCGGGCGCGGACGAGGCGCTGATGCTCGACGACCGCGGCTTCGTCGCCACCTGCAATTCGACTCATTTCTTCATCGTGCGGAAGGGTGAGGTTTGGACCTCGGCCGGCGGCTACTGCCTGGGAGGAATCACGCGCGGCGCTGTTCTGAGGGCGGCGCGCCGTGAGGGCATCCCCGCGTTCGAGAAGGATTTCTCGCTGTTCGACGTCTATGGCGCGGACGAGGCTTTCACCACCGGAACGTTTGCGGGCCTCGTTCCTGTCGCGGCGGTCGACGGCCGCGGGATCGGAGATCCCCCGGGCGCGGTCGACGACCGATCGGGCCCGATGACCGGTCGCCTTAGGGCCGCCGTGAAGGCGCTCGAGGCGGAAGAGGCCAAGGGGAGGGGCGATTGAGCGCCGAAAGGGCCGTGCGGATCGCGATGTGGTCCGGGCCGCGCAACATCTCGACGGCAATGATGCGTTCGTTCGGCGCGAGAGCCGATTGCGCGGTCACGGACGAGCCGTTGTACGCCGCCTATCTTGTCGCCACTGGCCTCGTCCACCCGACGCGCGACGAGGCGACGAGGTGGTCGCCTCGCAGCCGACCGACTGGCGGACCGTCGCGGCGGAACTGGTCGGACCGCCCCCGGAAGGCAAGCGAATCTGGGACCAGAAGCACATGCCCCACCACATGCTGCCCCACTTCGGCCGGGAGTGGACGGAAGGACTCGTCAACGCCTTCCTCATCCGCGTCCCCGAGGCGGTCCTCGCCTCTTACGCGCTCAAGCGCGACGACTTTACCCTCGAAGAGATCGGGCTGCCGGCGCAGGCGGAGCTTTTCGATCGTGCGGCCGACCGGCTCGGCCGGGCGCCGCCTGTGGTCGAGGCGCAAGATGTGCTTGCCGATCCGCAACGGACGCTTTTCACGCTGTGCGCGGCGCTCGAAATCCCGTTCGACCCGGCGATGCTGTCCTGGCCGCCCGGACGCCGCGCCACTGACGGCGTCTGGGCGCCGGTCTGGTATCAGACCGTCGACCTTTCGACGGGTTTTTCCGCGCCGCGCCAGGAGGTCCGCTTTGAGGAACTGCCGGACGTCTTGAAGCCGATCGCTGCGGCTGCCCGGCCGATCTATGACCGGCTGGCGGCTCACCGGCTGAAGCCGGCCGACCATTGAAGCGACAAAACGACGGGACAACTTGTCAAATCCGTCGCCTGACCTTGACGCCGTGAGGGCTCCTGAGCAACAGGTTCGCCTCGATGCCGATCCTTGTCCTGTCCTTTCCGGCGATCAATCCCGTTCTCGTGCAGTGGGGGCCGCTGGCGATCCGCTGGTACGCGCTCGCCTATATCGCGGGCCTCGTCCTCGGCTGGTGGGTGATCCGACGCGTCGCGGCCGAGGATCGCTACTGGAACGGCGTCAAGCGGCCAACTCCCGACAGCATCGACGACCTGCTGGTCTATTGCGCTTTCGGCGTCATCATCGGCGGACGGCTCGGCGACGTCCTGTTCTACGACCCCGAATATTATCTGGCCCACCCTCTTGACATCTTCAAAGTCTGGGAAGGAGGCATGGCCTTTCACGGTGGTCTGATCGGCTGTTTCTTCGGCATGATGCTGTTTGCGCGGCGCTATCGCACGCCGCTGCTAACAGTGATGGACCTTTGCTCGCTGGTCGCTCCGATAGGCCTGTTCTTCGGCCGGATCGCCAACTTCATCCGGCCCGAACTCTGGGGCAGGCCGACCGACGTCCCTTGGGCGGTGGTGTTTCCGGGAACCGACGGCCTGCCGCGCCATCCAAGCCAGATATACGAGGCGCTACTCGAGGGCCTGCTCGCTTTTGTCGTCCTGTACGTCCTGGCTCGCTGGGGGGCGCTCAAGAGGCCCGGACTCATCGCGGGCGTCTTCGGCGTTCTATACGGAGCGGCGCGGATCTTCAGCGAGTTCTTTCGCGAGCCGGATCCGAGGCTCGAGGACCTCGGCCGAGGACTGACCATGGGCATGGTTCTGTCGGCGCCGATGATCGCCATCGGCCTCGGCCTCATCGCCATGAGCCTTGGCCGAAGGGGAAGCTGAGATGACGACGCTTCTCGACGAGATGAAGGCGCTGATCGCGCTCAAAGGGCCGATCACGGTCGAGCGTTACATGGAGCTGTCGCTCGCCCATCCCGAGTTCGGCTACTATATGAACCGCGATCCGTTCGGCGCGACCGGCGACTTCACCACCTCGCCGGAAATCTCGCAGATGTTCGGGGAGCTGATCGGCCTCTGGGCGGCGGAGGTCTGGTCGAGCATGGGTGCCCCGAACCCCGTTCGTCTCGTCGAACTGGGGCCAGGCCGCGGCACCCTGATGAGCGACGCGCTGCGGGCGGCGCGGATCGTGCCCGAGTTTCGGGCCGCACTCGACGTCTGGTTGATGGAGACGAGCCCGACTCTCGCCGCGATGCAGCACGAACTCCTCCTCGACGCCGGCGTGGCGGTCGCCTGGGCACAGAGCCTGAAGGAAGTTCCCGAAGGACCAGCGATCGTGATCGGCAACGAGTTTCTAGACGCCCTGCCGGTCCGTCAATTCGTTCGGGTCAACGGGCAGTGGCGGGAGCGCATGGTGCGCCTAAACGACGAGGACGGTCTCGCCTTCGATGTCGCTTCGGCGCCCGAAATCTACATCCGTGCGAACGCCCGGGAGGGCGAGGTCCTCGAAGTGAACCCGGCAGGCCACCGTTTCATGTTCGAGCTCGGGGGGCGCCTTGTGAAGCAGGGCGGCGTCGCGTTGCTCATCGATTATGGCCACGCGGTCACCGGACTCGGCGACACACTGCAGGCCCTGCGCGCCCACCGCTACGTCGATCCGCTCGCCATGCCCGGCGAGTGCGACCTCACGGCGCACGTCGACTTCGCCGCCATGGCGCGCAGCGCGGCCGCGACGGGCGCGGCCGT
Source organism: Roseiarcus sp. (assembly GCF_052145395.1). Lineage (NCBI taxonomy): Bacteria > Pseudomonadati > Pseudomonadota > Alphaproteobacteria > Hyphomicrobiales > Roseiarcaceae > Roseiarcus > Roseiarcus sp. The sequence continues at coordinate 8,650 of NZ_JBKQOT010000038.1, read as the reverse complement.
CTACGGCCCGATCGACCAGGGCGATTTCCTGCGTGCGATCGGCATCGATCTCAGGACCAAGGCGCTAGCCGAGCGCGCCGGCCCGGACCGGGCGGAGGAGTTGCATCAAGCGCGCAACCGCCTGGTTGGCAAGGGCAAGGGCGAGATGGGAGCGCTGTTCAAGGCGATCGCATTGGCGAACCGCAGACTGCCCACGCCACCCGGCTTCCATCCGGTCGCCGCGAGACCAGCTTGACCGCCGCGCCATTCCTTGCCGCTGCGACACTCGCCCTCCCGGGAATCGCGCACGGCTTCTTCACTCGCAAGGGCGGCGTCTCGGAGGGTGTGTACGCCTCCCTGAACGGTGGCGTCGGCTCACGCGACGCGCCCGATGCGGTCGCCGAGAACCGCGCGCGCATGGCCGCGGCGCTCGGCGTGCGGGCGGATCAGCTGGCCGTGCCCTATCAGGTCCACTCCCCCGACGCGATCGCCATCTCCGTGCATTGGGCGCTCGACGCGCGCCCCTGCTGCGATGGCGTTGTGACCGCGACGCCCGGACTGGCGCTCGGCGTCACCGGAGCCGATTGCGGCATGATCTTGTTTGCCGACCCCGAAGCGCGGGTAGTCGGCGCGGCCCATGCCGGTTGGAGGGGCGCGCTCGGCGGCGTCGTCGAGGCGACGGTGGCCGCGATGGAGCGACTCGGGGCGAAACGCGGCGCCGTGGTCGCGGCGCTCGGCCCCTGCATCGCCCAAGAGTCCTACGAGGTCGGTCCCGAGTTCGTCGCCGCATTCGTTGAGGCTGGAGAGGCGAGGGACCGTTTCTTCGTTCCGGGCCGGCGGCCTCGCTATTCGATGTTCGATCTCAAGGCCTATATCGCCGAGCGCGCCGCCCGGGCTGGCGTCGGACAGTTCGAGGACATGCGGCTCGACACGTACGCTGACGAAGAGCGCTTCTTCAGCTACCGCCGGACAACTCACCGCCGGGAGCCCGACTACGGCCGGCTCGTGTCGGCGATCGCGCTGGCCTGAGCAGGCGTTCGCCTTGACCTCCACCCTCTGAGCGCCGCATTTGCGCCGTAGGCGAGCCCCATGTTCGGCGCGAAGCCGCGCCGTGGAAGAGAGCGCCGGGAAGGATCGCTGATGGCCGTTTACGTCCTTGAGCAAGGGCCCCGCCGCGACGCCTTCGTTCGCGGCGGAGCTAGCGCGTGAGCGAGCGACGCCTGCATCACGCGGACAGCGGCGCGTTTCGCAAGGCGATGCGGACGCTTTCATCGGGCGTGGCGATTGTCGCCTGCGGCGACGGCGAACGCCGCACGGGCTGCACCGTCACCGCGCTGTCCTCGCTGTCGCTGACCCCGCCGACCTTGATCGTCTGCCTCGCCAAGGCGTCATCGACGCTCGCGGGACTGCGCGAGGCGGGCGCTTTCTCGGCTAATCTTCTGGCCGCGCGCCACGAGGGGCTGGCGCAGCGCTTCAGCGGCCGAGGCGGCCTGCACGGCTCGCGCCGGTTCGACGGCGGCGAGTGGGCGACGCTCGCAACCGGCGCGCCGGTCCTCGCCGACGCCATCGCCGCCTTCGACTGTCTTGTCGAGGAAATCATCGAGCGGCATTCCCACGCTATCGTGCTCGGCGCCGTCGTGAGCCTCCAGGAAGGCGCCGACGAGCCCGCGCTCGCCCACTGGCGCGGAGAATTCTCCTCCGCGCGCTAGACCTGTCGCGATCGCGTGGACGAACGAGCCGTTGATGCGGCCACCGCGCGATCCGTCGGACGGGGCTACGCGCCGTGGGCGTTGGTCACGACGGCGAAGTGGCGTCGTCGATGGCGTCCGCGAGGAATTCGTGACCGCCAAGACGGTGCCTTCTTTCGCCCGGAGTGCAATCGGCTGCGAGCGGCGCTTCGCGATAGCCGAGTTTCGTCCGGCGCTTCAGCCTTCCGGGTCCGGAGCCTTCCCTCACAAGTGCGTTTTTCCGTCAAAGGTCACCTCTTTTCAGAGGATTGCTCAGCGCGGTCCGGAAGAAAGAAGAAGTCGGCTTGCGTTAAGACTCAGAGTCTGACGCCCGGTTTTGCTTTTATCTTCAACGCTCCTTGTGCGGGCCGGTATGCCACGGCGCATATCGCTTGGGATCTAGTTCTACTGTGTCATAGGCGTTGGTTGTAGTTCAATCGCGTTGAGGCGACTTGACAGCACGGGCATCGTTGGAGCGACTTTGCGAGGGCGATCGTCAATTTCTTTCGCACCGTCGTAATCGAGGTGGCCACGTGGCGTTCGGGACGGACCGGCGGCGCGAGGGGATCGAGAACGGCCGGTAAGGGAAGGTTTTTCGCGGCGCCAGCGTGCTGAGAGGGGAAAAGCCGATCTCTCGATGATCAGGAATCCGTAGGCCGCGATGCACAGGCTGGCGTGATGGTGGAACCCCCGCGAGCCTCGCCCCTCGAAGTGAGCCAGGCCCATTTCGCTCTTTAATTCCTCGTCGTCGCGTTCGATGCGCCAGCGCAGCTTGATGACATCGACGAGAACGTCGAGCAGCATGTCCTCGGGCAAGGTCGAGGGCCAGTATTTCGTGGGCTCCGCCCGCCCTCCGGCCATTCGACGGGATGGGGCGCAGCGAGCGTGTGGTCGCGCGACGCCGGCCTGATCCGCACGGCGGCGAAGCGCGAAGACAAAGTCTGGTTGGAGCCTTCGCGCCACTCGACGTCCTTCCAGGCCTCGGCGGGCAGTCGCATCGCGAGCTGTTTGGCCGAGACCGGCTTATGATCGGCGTCGTGTCGTACTCGCGAAGGCTTGCGCGCAGGCCGCTCCGGGGCTTGGGCGGCAATGGCTCTTCGCCGGGAGGCCAGACCGACACCCACCGCATAGGTCAGGCCCAGCGCCGTGACGCCGGCGCGGAATGCGCCGTCGCAGCCGTGGCCGGCGTCGCCCAGAACGATCCCCGGCGCCACGCCGTCCTTCATGGCGGCCTCGATCTGGGCAAGCGCGATCTGCAGGTTGGTTCTGAACTCCACCTCCTCGGGAACGTGCGCCTCTTCTCGACGCTCGGCGTCGTTGTCCCAGCTTTCGGGCAGATAGAGCCGATAGGCGATCGGCAGACCCGCATGATGATTGGCGATCGAGAGCGTCACCGCGATCTGGCAGTTGTCTGTCTTGCCCAGCCGTCCGCAATATTGTCGCGCCACGCCAACCGAATGCGAACCCTTCTTCTGAAACCCCGTGTCGTCGACGATCCAGGCTTCGACGCCCCCTTGCGCCGGAAACGCCGGCGCCACGAGTTCGCGAAACTTCGCCAGCGTCGCCTCGTCCGACCAAGCCGACTGGCCGACGAAGTGCAACAGCGACTGATGCGCCCCCGAGGCCCGCCCCGGAGAAACAATCGACGCCATCGGTTCGACGCTATTGCGCTCGCAAGGCATCAGCAAACCGGCGCAATAATCCATCAAAGGACCCGCTCGGTCTGCGTGCCCGAGCTCCCTCGCCAGACTGTTCACCTAGGCCCCAAATCGCACCTGGCCCTCCCGCGCCGCCCCGTCGATCTTCGCCACCTCAGCCAACAAAACGAATCGGCAGAATATCAGAGCCTTACACTCGACCAATCCGCAAAATGAGGTTGTGACTCAGTAGAACTAGGTCGCTCGATCTGGCTGCGGTCGGCGCGAGGCTCGCCGCGGCGCGCGCCAAGGCGGCCAGGAGCGGGCTGCCGGTGAGAACTCTGTCCCGCTACGAAGCGGGCTTCGACGGACACGGGATGCGCCGCGAGCTCGAGGGACAGGGCATGGTACAGCCACGAGATCGATCCTTCCAGAATCGAGGTCAATCGCGGGCGCGGCGGGCGAAGCCCGACCGGATCGACCTTGAGCGCACCATGCGCGCCTTCCTCACCTATCTTCGCGGCGAGCCGCAGCTGCTCGATGGTGCATGTGCCGAGCCCCGAGGGGGAGGACGACAAGCGCTCGTAGCGCGAGCGCGAGCGCGAGCGCCGGCCGCGCCCTCGTCGCTGCATGAAGGATTAGGGTTCCGGGCCATGCGCCCGACCGGATACCAGCGAGGCTCAGACGGAGGCGTCCCCCTTCAGCGCGGATGGACGACCGCCGCCGGCGCGAGCGCGTGAGGGCTCTTCCCGGCACTGTGCCGGATCCGATGCCGGTCGCGCTGCCAAAGGGGCTGAGGCCGTCTCGATGAGAGACGCACGCATCGCCTCCACGATTTCGTCGTGTTGCGCGATCGGCGCGCTCTGATCGTCGGCGAAGCTCTTGTGCGATTTCAAGCCGGACCCACCTGTCCTGCCGCAATCCGCTATAGTCGCTTATTCGGCAAGTCCCACGGCCTCGCGTGCTCGGGGCTCCGATGTACCGTCTCCTCATCGGGCATCATCGGTCCCCCGAGGACTCGCTCGGCCCGCGGTCGGTCAGCGGCCCGGCGATCGCGCTCGAGGCGCGGGCGCTCGACGACTCGGCCTGGCTCGCGGCCGCCGCGGCCCGCTCGCCGACAATTCAGCGCGGCGTCACGCGCGATTCGCCGCGGCCGAATGGCGGGTCGTCGGCGGCGCGCGGCTCTTGCGTCTCGCCGCGCGCGCCGAGGCCTGTCTGGCGTTCAAACGCCTCCTGGAGGCGGGGATGCGGACGCGGCGTTCGCCCACCGCCCGGATAAGCTGCGATTCGCCATTCCCGACGAGGAGGCCCATTGGCGGCCGCGGCCGCCCTTCCGAGCCATAAGTTTTCCCCCGCCCCGTGGGGACGGAATCTTGTTTTCGCCCCACCTCGGCGGGACAAGGCCCTATGTCGATTCGCGCGCCCCGCGTCTTCACCATTCCCCCCGGCGTCCCCTTCCTGCCAACGCTGAGCCGCGCCCTCATCGACGGCGAGTTGATCGACGGCTTCCCGGGCTCGAGCGGGCCTCTGGCGCTCGCCGATGCGACAATCTACGTCCCGACCCAGCGAGCCGCCGCAGCGCTCGCCGAAGCGCTGTTGGAGGCGAGCGGGCGCGGCGCCGCCCTTCTGCCACGCATCGCCCCGCTCGGCGCCTTTGAGCCGGACGAGGCGCAGATGTTCATCGAGCCCGCCGCGGAGACGGCGCCGCGCCCCGGCCTGCCGCCCGCAGTCGGCGTGCTGACGCGCAGGCACACCTTGGCGACGCTTATCCGACGATGGGGTCAGGCCTTGCGGGGCGCAATCCGCAGCGCCGACGCGAATGGACTCGAATTCGACGCCCGGGAGCCGGCGCTGGTCGCTGCGACTCCCGCCCAAGCCTACGCGCTGGCCGGCGATCTGGCGACGCTTGCCGACGACATGATCATCGAGGGCGTCGATCCCAAAGCGCTCGACGCGCTCGATCCGGGCGGGGCTCATGACCGCTACTGGGGAATCACGCTCGACTTCCTGAAAATCGTCTTCGCCGCCTGGCCGGAATGGCTCGCAGAGAAGGGCCTGATCGACCGCGCGGCCCGCGTCGCCGCGCTGGTTCAGGCCGAGGTCGCCGCCCTCGCCTCGGACGCGAACCGCCGCGGGCCGACGATCATCGCCGGCTCCACCGGCGCCAACCGCGCCACCGCCCGGCTTATCGCTGCTGTCGCCCGGGCCGAACAGGGCGCGGTGGTTCTGCCCGGCCTCGACCGCTATCTTGACGACCGGGCCTGGGCCATGATCGGCGCGCGCGACGGCGACGAGCAGGGGCTAGCCGGCCATCCGCAGGCTTTGCTCCACCGGCAGATCGGGCTGATCGGCTTGACCCGGGAAGACGTGCGCCCGCTCGGCGCGTTGCCGAAAGCGCTCGCGGCCCGCGAAGCGCTGGTGAGCGAGGCCTTGCGGCCGGCCGATTCGACCGACGCCTGGCGCCTCCGGGACGCGGCGCTCGCGCCCGCCCCGGTCGCGGAGGCGCTCGCGGAAGTTGCTGTGATCGTCGCCGACCACGAAACCGAGGAGGCGCTCGCCCTCGCCATCGCGATGCGCGAGGTCCTGGAGACCCCCGGCAAGACCGCGGCGCTGATCACTCCGGATCCGTCGATCGCGCGGCGGGTTTCGGCCGAACTCGCCCGCTGGAGCGTCGAGGTCGAGGATTCTGCGGGACGGTCCCTCGGTCAGACCGAGGCGGGTGCGCTGGCGCGGCTTGTCTTGCAGGCGGCGATCGACTTCCGTCCGCTCAACGTTCAGGCGCTTCTCGCGCATCCTTCAGCGCGATTGGGCCGGACGCGCGATAAGCGCGATTCTGCGGCCCGGGCGCTTGAGCTCGGCGTCTTCCGCGCCGCGCCGCTCGTCACGCTCGAAAGCCTTGACGCGGCCTTCGCCGCGGCCCGCGAGGCGGCCGACGATCCCCACGCCCACCCAGCGGTCCGCTCGATCGGCGCAGCCGGGCGCGCCGAGGCCGAGCGGCTCGCGTGCGACTGCGCGGCGGCGCTAGGGGCCCTCCGCGCGCCCGCATCCGCGCCGCTCGGCAATTGGTTCATTGCGCATCGCGCGGCGCTCTCGGCCGTCCTTGCGGCGCCCAGCGACGATTGCGAGCCGCCCCACGGGCTCATAGCGCTCGACGGACTCCTCGACGAATGGCGATTGGCCGCGGGCGATGGATTTACCTGCACGCTCGCCGACTACGCCCGCCTGTTGGAGGAGGCGCTCGCCGGGGTGCGCGCCCCGCCTTGGCCCGGCGGACATCCGCGTCTGGTCGTCCTCGGCCTGCTCGAAGCGCGTCTCCTCGCCTTCGATCGCGTCCTCATCGCCGGCCTGGATGAGAAAGTCTGGCCGCCGGCCGTCAACACAGACGCCTTCCTCAACCGGCCGATGCGCGCGAGCCTCGGGCTTTCGCCGCCCGAGCGGCGGATCGGCCAGACGGCGCACGACTTTACCGCCGCGCTCGGCGCGCGCGAGGTGATTTTGAGTCGCGCCAAAAAGCGCGGCGGCGAGCCGACCGTCGCCTCGCGCTTCCTGCAGCGTCTCGGAGCCGCCGCCGGCTTGGGCGCGATCGAGGAGGCCGAGCGGCGTGGCCAGAAATACCTCGCCTGGGGGCGCGCGCTCGACAGGCCGGCCAAGGTGGCGCCCGTGAAGCGGCCCGCGCCGACGCCGCCGGTCGAGAAGCGTCCGCGCTCGCTGAGCGTCACCCGGGTCGAGACGCTGCGCCGCGATCCTTACGCCATCTACGCCGAGCGGATTCTCAGGCTCGCGCCGCTCGGCGAGGTTGATCAGGCGCTCGGGCCCAGCGAGGCAGGCGAGGCCTGGCACGGGGCGCTGGAGGATTTCGCCAGGGCGTTCCCGGAAGGTTTGCTGCCACCGGCAGCCCGCGAGACGCTCCGCCGCTTCGCGCGCGATCGCTTTGCCGAGTTGCTGCGGGATCGAGCCTTTTCCGGCCTGAACTGGCCCAACATTGAGAAGGCGATCGATTTCGTCGTCCGGTTCGAGAACGAGACCCGTGGCGAGACCGAGCACATCTTTGTCGAACGTCGAGGCGAGGTCGTCTTTCCGCTCAGCGACGGCAAGCCGTTCAAGCTGACCGCGCGCGCCGATCGAATCGACCGGCTCGCCGCGGGCGGGGCGCGGCTGATCGACTACAAGAGCGGCGCGCCGCCGGGCAAGACGGAGGTGACGATCGGGCTCGCGCCGCAACTCACGCTCGAGGCGGCGATCCTGGCGCAAGGTGGCTTCGCCGACATCGGGGCCCTCATCCCGAAACAGGCGCTTTATCTGAAGCTTGGCGGGGCGGACGGCGGCGAGGCGCGAGACGCTGCGGAAAAAGGCGAAGACGTAGCGGCGCTCTCCGCCCGTCATTTCGCCGACCTGAAAATCCTGCTCGAGCAGTTCATCGACCCGGCGACGCCCTATCTGTCACGGCCGATGCCGAAATTCTTGAGCCGTTTCGCGGACTACGACCATCTGGCGCGCGTCAAGGAATGGTCCGCGGCTGGCGGCGCGGGCGAAACGCCGGCAGGACACTCTTGATGTCCCGGCGCCTCGACATTCCCGATATGCTCAGGCGCTCTCAGGCGCTCGCCTCCGATCCGTCGGCCTCGGCCTGGGTTTCGGCCAACGCCGGCAGCGGCAAGACGCATGTCCTGACCCAGCGCGTGCTCCGGCTGCTGCTCGACGGGGCGAAGCCGGCGCAGATCCTCGGCCTCACGTTCACCAAGGCGGCCGCCGCCAACATGGCGGCCCGCATCTTCAATGCACTCGCCAAGTGGACCAGCCTCGACGACGAGAGGCTCGCCGAAGCGATTGTCGCAACCGGCGCCGCGCGGCCCGGGCCGCCCGCACTCGCCTTCGCCCGGCAATTGTTCGCCCGAACGATCGAGACGCCTGGCGGACTGAAGATCCAGACGCTGCACGGCTTCTGTGAACGGCTCCTTCAGCTGTTCCCGTTCGAGGCCAACGTCCCGGCCCATTTCGTGGTCGTCGACGAGCGCGAGACGGGCGCGCTGATGACCGAGGCGCTCAACCGCGCGGTCGCAGGGCTTGAGGCCTCGTTTGAGGGCAGGGCCGCGCTCGATCGCGTGGCGCGTGACGCCGGCGCGTTTGGCTTCGATGCGCTCATGACTGAGGCGAGACAGTTTGCCAAGACTTTCGTGACGTTCGCCGACGCCTCGCGGTACAGCGAGGCGCTGCGCCGCAGCTTTAACCTGGCGAAAGGCGAAACAACGGCGAGCGTCGAGGCCGCCATGCTCGGCGGCGACATCGGGCGGCGCCATCGTCAGGCCT
>NZ_JBKQOT010000037.1:0-3377 GCF_052145395.1 Roseiarcus sp. | reverse complement strand
AGGTACGCCGCAGATGAAGCATGCAGACCGCTGAATTGCACGTGCAGCGAGTCTCTTGGGCGCGCGATGCAACTACCAGAAGCCATTCCACGCTGACCGCCGCGCTTTTGTTAACCCGGATTCGGAGCCCTGCAGAGCGGCGCATCTCCGTTGACTCCGGCCGCCCGCCTCCGTATAGACATCCCCGCTCCAGCGTGGCCTTTCGGCCGCGCTTTTGGTTTTTGCCTCTCCGGGCCGGATACCCGCCCTCGGACGCTCCAAAACCTCAAATCCGAGCGTTCGCCCGCGGCGCCGCTAGGGGTCGCGATTTCGGTCCACTGCAAAGAAGCCGGCCGCGCGGGCCTCCCGCGTAACGAGCCGGGCGGAACACGGAAGAAAAACGATGTTCGCAGTCATCAAGACCGGCGGCAAGCAATACACGGTCGCCGCCGAAAAAGAGATCACCGTCATGTCCCTGCCCGGCGAAGCCGGCTCGCAGGTGGTTTTCAACGAGGTTCTGGCGCTGTTCGACGGCGCGACCAACACCATCGGCGCCCCGCACGTGGCGGGCGCAAGCGTCACCGGCGAGATCGTCGAGCAGGCCCGCGGGCCGAAGGTGATCGCGTTCAAGAAGCGGCGCCGCAAGAATTCCAAGCGCAAGCTCGGTCACCGGCAGGATCTGACGATCGTCAAGATCACCGGCATCCAGCCGGGCGCCTAAAGTCGATTTGTCGGTCGGGGCGATTCCTTCGCCCGGCCTTTTGCGGTATAGACAGTTTAACCTCGCCGCCCCTCGGGGGCGGCGCACATCGAAAAGTTTCGGAGCAGGACAATGGCTCACAAGAAGGCAGGCGGTTCGTCGCGCAACGGTCGCGATTCGGACGGCCGTCGTCTCGGCGTGAAGAAGTTCGGCGGCGAGCAGGTGCTTGCCGGCAACATTCTGGTGCGTCAGCGCGGGACGAAATTTCACGCCGGCCGCAATGTCGGCATGGGCACCGACCATACCCTTTTCGCCACCGCCGCCGGCGAAGTGCGTTTCGAGCTTAAAGGCGACGGCCGGCAGTATATCAGCGTACGAATTCAACAAGTAGCAGCAGAATAAGGCGGGGTCGCAGACGAGAACCCCGCTTCGGCGACCAGCCCCGCGGACGTTCTCGAAACTCGCTCACAAAGAAGCTTCGAGATGAGCATGAAAGGCGAAGGGTCCTTTCATCCGTCCGGTAAGCCAAGCTTACGAAGGGGACGCGGCCGCCGCGTCTCCTTTGTCGTTTAAACGCCTCTTTTCGGGGCGGGCAGCCCGGAGCTTACATGTTTCCCGATCTTGCGAGAGACGATGTCTTCAGACTGGAGACCGCGCGGCTGTGGCTGCGCTGGCCGCGTGCCGCGGACGCCGCGGCGATCCACCGTTTCTGCTCGTTATGGGAGGTGGCCCGCTACACGGCCCGCATCACCCACCCCTATCCCCCGGGATCGGCCGAGCGCTTCATCTACGCGGCTCGCGAGGGCAACACCTCGGGCCGCGACCTGACGCTTGTGATGACGCCGAAGAGGGGCAAGCGCGAGGCGATCGGATCGATCAGCCTCGAGTCCCGCGGCGGCGACCGGCTCACCCTCGGCTTCGTACTAACCCCGGAACATTGGGGCAAGGGTCTGATGACCGAAGCGACCTGGGCCGTCGTGAAGACGGGCTTCGAACTGACGCCTGCGGTCGAGATTATCGCCAACGTGCGGGTGGAGAACGACGCCTCGCGCAGGGTCCTGGAGACGTGCGGCTTCGAGATCGCCTCGACCGGACCCAAGGGCGCCCCGGCGCGCGGCGGCCTCGTTGAGTGCCATACCTATACCCTCTCTCGGGACGCCTGGGCGGAGACGATCGAGCCGTTGCGGTCGGCGTTCGAAGCCGCGCCGATCGAGACGGGCCGGCTGGCATGAAGTTTCTCGATCAGGCGCGCGTCTACGTCCGCTCTGGCGACGGCGGGGCGGGCTGCGTCTCGTTCCGGCGCGAGAAATTCATCGAGTTCGGCGGCCCCGACGGCGGCGACGGCGGGCGCGGCGGCGACGTCGTGGTCGAATGCGCCGCCGGCCTCAACACGCTGATCGACTTCCGCTACCAGCAGCATTTCAAGGCCAAGATCGGCATGCACGGCATGGGGCGCAACCGCGCCGGCGGCCGCGGCGCAGACGTGGTGCTCAAGGTCCCGGTCGGCACGCAGGTGTTCGACGAGGAGAGCGGTGCCATGCTCGCCGACCTTACTCAAGAGGGCGAGCGGTTCGTGGTCGCGGCAGGCGGCAACGGCGGCTTCGGCAACGCGCACTTCACCACCTCGACCAACCGCGCGCCGCGGCGCGCCAATCCCGGCCTGCCGGGGATCGAGCGGACGCTCGTCCTGCGCCTAAAGCTGATCGCCGACGCCGGCCTCGTCGGCCTGCCGAACGCCGGCAAGTCGACCTTTTTGGCCGCCGTCTCCGCCGCCAAGCCGAAGATCGCCGACTACCCCTTCGCCACTCTCCATCCGGGGCTCGGCGTGGTCAAGGTCGACGGGCGCGACTTCGTGCTTGCCGACATTCCGGGGTTGATCGAGGGCGCTCACGAGGGCCACGGCCTCGGCGACCGCTTCCTCGGCCATGTCGAACGGTGCGGCGCCCTGGTCCACCTGGTCGACGCGACCGGCGTGAACGCCGGCGCCGACTACCGCACCATCCGGCGCGAACTCGCAGCCTACGGCGGGGGTCTCGACGAGAAAGCCGAGATCGTCGCGCTCTCCAAGACCGACGCCGTCGATGAGGAGACGCTCGCGAAACAGGCCGAGCGGCTGAAGCGGGCGATCCGCAGCTACGGACCGCCGCTGGACGCAGCGGCCAGGCGCATAAAGCCCCTCATGCTCTCGACGGCGACCCGCAGCGGCGTGACCGATGTCCTGCGCGCGACCATGGCGGCGATCGAAGCCGGGAAGGCGGAGGCGGCCGCAAGCCTCGCCGCGCCGGAGCCGTGGACGCCGCTGTGAGGCAGACGATCCCCGACAACGGGTGGCCGATCGTGAAAAAGGTGAGCCGCGGCAGGGTCGGGACGGGCGACCGAGCCCATTCATCGCGCCCCGGGGTGGCCTCGTTTCTTGCGTGGACGGCAAGGACCAAACCCATGCGCGAAAATGCGCGTTTCGGTGTCGACTTGGGTCGATTCCGGGCTCGAACCCCCTTGTTTTGGCCCGTAAACGGGGGTTTTGAGGCCGTTTCGAAGGCTCGCGTTTCGAGAGCGATCGAGCGATTCCAAGGCCGGAGCGCCAGACGGCACCCCAAAAGACGGCCCCGCGCGACAGAAGGACCACCCCGCGCCTCGGTTCGGCGCCGAAATGCGAACGCCTCGACGAGGCGGCGGGAGCGGGCGAGGGAGACGGCGC
>NZ_JBKQOT010000036.1:0-4464 GCF_052145395.1 Roseiarcus sp. | reverse complement strand
TTGCCAAGTCGAACCTAGTAAGAGGCTAGAGCCGTGTCGGACGCCTGGGTGCCTATCGGACACGCATTAACGGAGAGCGCTCACGCGTCGGAACTCATCGCCGCCCGCGACGAGTGGCAGATTTGGGCGGTGCGCGAAGGGGGTCGGGCGCTTCTTGCCGACACGACGCTGTCGAATCCTTGGGCGGACAGGGGACTGTTGAACGGAACCGGGGCGTTAATATTGACCTTTGGGGATCGTCAATGCCTCGTCGTTGAAGGCGGCCCGGGACGCATGCTTTCAAGCTTGTCTGCATGTCGGTCGCCAAACAACAAGAGCGAAGCGGTCGCGTTCGGGTTGGCGATGAAGGCCACCCGGTCGCTCGATCTCGACAGCACCTTCGAGGACGGAATCTATGTCGAGCGGCTGTCCAGAATTCTGCCGACGCGCGGGACGCAAAGCGGATTGGACGACGCGTTTGTGCTTGGGGCGTGGCTGACCGGGGGGCTGAGGGTCTCCGCCGCGAATGTTGATGCGCTCCAGCCGATCATCTCCTGGCTGCCATTGAGCGATCTATTGGAAGTAGTGGCAAGCTCGGGCGTGCAAGTCCTCGACACGGGCCGAACAGTCGGGCGCCAAGATGGAGTTGCGACGGAGCGGTCCCAGGGAGGGATGGCCAGCGGCGTCCCGCAGCGGCGCTTCGAACTGCCCGGACGGCCGGAACTGGAGGCGTTCTTCAATGAGCACGTCGTCGACGTCGCCCAGCATCCGGAGCACTATAGGGCAATGGGAATCGGACCCGGAGCAATCATCCTGGAGGGGCCGCCGGGAACCGGAAAGACTTTTGCCGTCGACGCGTTGCTCAAATTCTTGGGGTGGCCACAATACTTCATCGAGGCGGCCAGCATCGCCAGCCCCTATATTCATGAGACGAGCCGAAAAGTGAACGACGTTTTCCAGCGGGCGATCAAGGCCGCGCCGTCCGCGATCGTAATCGACGAGATGGAAGCGTTCCTGTCCGAGCGCGATGCGGCGCTCGGCGGTCAGCACCGGGTCGAGGAGATCGCCGAATTCTTGAGGCGGATCCCAGAGGCCGTCGCAGCGGGCGTTCTGGTGGTCGGGATGACCAACAGAATCGACATGGTTGACGTCGCCGTCCGCAGGCGCGGACGTTTCGATCATATTGTTCATGTTGATTTCCCGGAAGAGGCCGAAGTTGCGGCGCTCTTGGGCTCGTTGCTCACGCCGCTTCCTGTCGCCGACGATGTGGACATCGGCAAGCTGGCGGCTTCGCTGGCTGGGCGTCCGCTTTCGGATTCCGCCTTTGTGGTCCGAGAGGCGGCGCGCATCGCCGCGAGGGCCCGGCTGCCGGCCCTGGATCAGGCCCGGCTCCTGCAAGCGCTCGCCGCCGCCCCGGACCGCGAAGGGGGCAAGAAGCAAAAGATTGGTTTCACTTGATGGCCGCCCCGACAGCCGGGAATTCGGAGGCGCCGCGCGGCTTCGCGGGCTTGGCGACGCTGGTCTCCGTGCTGCCCGATACGCAGCGAACCCAGGGAACCCGCGCCCAGGGGACTCCCGCCCAGGCCGCGGAAACGCCGCGCGAAGAGGTCCGGGCAAGGCCTGCCGCAGCCGATTTACCCCCCGCGCGGGGGGACCCGATCTGGATACGTAAGCCGGCGGTCTTTTGGCTGGTCGTGGTGGGCATCGGGGTGATCGTGTACTTGGGAAACGCCGCCTCAAACGACCCCAAGACTCCGCCTGGTCCGACCCATCCGCCGGCGACGACGTACGTTACGCCTCAACCTCAGCCTTACGTCCCGCCGCCGCTGGCGCTGGTGGCGCTGCCTTCGCTGACCGAGGTCAAGCCGACCGCTGGGGCAAACCTGGTGCTCTCCGCCTCGGAAATTGTCTATTGCCTGTCCGAGTCCGCTCGGCTGGAGGCTATGCGCGGGATTGTCGACGATACGTCCCAGCTTCAGGTCAACAATTTCAACGCTCGGATCAGCGACTTCAACGCGCGCTGTTCGAACTATCGTTACAGGACCAGCGACATGGAGCGCGCGAAGATCACGGTCGATTCAAAGATGATGAGCATTTTGCAGGCCGAGGCGGCGCGGACCGTTGCAGGTTGGCGCTGATCCGCCTACTCCAGCATTGCTCCTATCGTCGGTTTCCCGCTCTCGAAAAAGCTTCTGATGAGGGTTTCGAGCACGGCGACATTGTCTGTCCTTGTGTATGACATCATCGCTCGTACGCTATTGTCGCCGTGCATGCCGATCACGAAACAGCCGTCGGCGCTCCAGACTCGTACCTTGTCCCAGGTCAGCCTGACGTCCTCGTTGGCCTTGAACATCTTTCGGCGGGTCAGCGTGACGGCGCCGTCCTCGATGAGCGCGCCGGGGAAAGCAAGGCGTCCGCCTTTCTTCAGCTGCTCGGCGTATCCATAGAGCAATCTGACGCCGACTCCTCGCCACAAGCGGCCGACAAGAGCGCTGTAGATGGTCTCGTTTCTCAGGTTGATGACCGCGGAGGCGGCGGGGGTCGCGACGTAGATTTCATGGGTCCTACCGGTCGTGATGCCGTTCACGGAATGACGTGTGCCGCCCCACCGCAAGGCGTTGATGTCCTCAAGTCGGTACGTCTGGCCCTTCCAGGTCAGGCTCGTCGCCGACATCTCCACCCTGTCCTTGAACACCGCTCCGATTTCTGCCGAGTAGGACAGGCTGCGTTCGAACTCGGCCTTGTTCGCTCTCGCCTGTGCCCTCGCCTTCTGAAGCTCCGCCAAGGTTGACGCGTCTTCAGACACGCGGGCGGCGAACTCGGACAGGAACGCGAATTCGCGCTGGAGGCATTCGGTGATCTTCGCGCTCGCGTCAGACAAATTGTGCAGGTTGTAGAGGTCGACGGACATCGACCTCACCTCGTATGCCAGATCGCCGCTTGCTGGGGGGTCGAGCCCCTTAGCCCGGCTCGCCATCTGGATCGGTTTGGCGACATAGGTCCAGTTCGCCAGCACTCCGCAAAGGGTTTCGACCAACGGCGATATCCTGTTTTCGCCTTCCGCCGCCCGGGACCGGATCTGTTCGATCAGTTTCCTGGCATTGTTTAATTCCCCTTCAACGAAGGCTTGAGCCGCTGTCTCATAGGCGTCGATGATGGCCTCGGCCAGGATAGGAGCGTGGCTTCGTCCCCCGTCAGTAGCCTTCGCGGCCAATTCAGTGACCAGCTGCACTAAGGTCCTTGTCGGGTATCTGTCCAATAGCGCTCGCGACACGTCCCGATAATGCCGGCGTCTTGCTGCGAGTTCGGCGTAGACTTGCTCCAAGTCCCTCATGGGCGGAACGCCTGCTATCGACCGATCCTCGTTGATGTCCCGCATCACGACCTCGGCGTCGATCTCCTCGGACGACGCGGCAAGCGCAAGCAGCGTCTTGACGGCGGCGTCATGCCGAATTGCCGTGCTTTCGATGCGGGCTGCGAGGATGTTGGCTCTGGCCAGGGGCGGCAATTCGATGACGTTCGCCGTCGCCGGTTCAGCCTTCAAACCCTCGACGGCGGCCTGCGCTCGATGCGGTGAGACGCCAGGCAGCCAGGACAGTTCCGCCGACAGTCTGGAGCGTGGACTGGTAAGCGTCGCCCGAGCCTTCTGACAAAGGTCGGGATCGACCATCAAGGATCGTTCATCAGTAAGCTCGACGATCCGGGACTGATTGTCTCTCGTCGTGGCGCCCAGCACGTAGAACGCGTTCTGGTACAGCGCGTTCTCGACGACCGACCCCGAGAGAGCATTCATGCGCCGCGTCCGGCTGTCCGCCGGCCCCTGGAAACACCTGTTGAATACAGAAGGTCGGAGATCTTGGCCAGTTCCCGCTTCCAACGAGACCGGATATCCGGCCCGCCTGTGTTTCGGCTCCGAAGAGTTGGACGCAGATTGTGGGTCAAACGCCGCGCCGAATCACACGTAATGCGCTGGGTTTCGTGGTCAAACGGCCGATTCACGGCCTTGCACTGGCCTAGCCGCCCCCTGAGAACCGCACCCCTTGCGACGTCCGTTTCGATGTCAGCGCGGCGATCAATGCCGGGTACGGACCGAGGAAGAGATCGCCGACTGCCGAGCGCCGGCGGTAAGTGATCCAGCGCTGCGCCAAATGGTGCGGCCGATCGTGCAACATGTGGCAGCGCTGACAGAGAGCGCGCAGGTTCTTTAGCCGATTGTTGGTCGGATCGCTGTCCAGGTGCGCCGCTGCGAGCACGACGCGCGTCATCCGAAACCGAGTCGCGTCCATAAGGTCGGGCCAGCGGGCAGGCCGTCCTCGGCGATCCCGCCATGTCGCCGCTTGCTCGTCGAACCAGCGCCCGTCCGGTAGGCAGCGGAGGAGGACGAGGTGTGGTCGGCCGCAGCGTTGGCACCTTCCTCCAGCCCGCTCGAAGCGGACGCGGCTGCTCAGCTCGCGCCAGTGCGGGGGATAGAGCGGTCGCAGCTCA
>NZ_JBKQOT010000035.1:0-4105 GCF_052145395.1 Roseiarcus sp. | reverse complement strand
AAGTACTATCATCCGATCGCCGCCGAGTTGGACGCCGACGAGCCTCGGTTCGTCGAAGGCCGGGTGCAAATCATTCCCGGCGTTCGCGAGGCGCTTGGCGCCTACGCCGAGGCGGGGTTTTTCGGCGCCATTTTCGACGAGGACGACGGCGGACTGCAATTGCCGGCGCTTGTTTCGTTGTTTGCGAACGGGATTTTCAGTTGCGCCAATCTGAGCGTATCGAACTACGCATTCCTGACGACGGCCAGCGCCAACATGCTGCGCGCTTTTGGTTCTCGAGAGCAGCGGCGCGTGTTCCTGCCGCCCATGCTCGAGGGGCGTTGGTTCGGCACGATGTGTCTATCCGAGCCTCAGGCCGGGTCGTCGCTTTCCGATATCGTCGCGCGCGCCGAGCCCACGGGCGACGGGAGCTATCGCGTTTCCGGCGCGAAAATTTGGATTTCGGGCGGCGACCATGAATTATCGGAAAACATCATCCACATGGTGCTGGCCAAGATTCCAGGCGGCGCGCCGGGCGTGAGGGGCATTTCGCTTTTCATTGTGCCGCGCTATCGGGTCGGCGACGACGGTGGAATCGGGGAATGGAACCATGTCGGCCTCGGCGGCGTGAACCACAAGATGGGCCAACGCGGCACGGTGAACTGCCTGCTGAATTTTTCGGACGGCGGCGACAGCATAGGCGCGCTGGTCGGGGAGTCTGGCCGGGGTCTGGACTATATGTTCCACATGATGAACGAGGCGCGTATCGGCGTCGGCCACTCGGCGGCCATGTGCGGTCTGGCTGGCTATCTCTATTCGCTGGGCTACGCGCGGGAACGATTGCAGGGGCGGCGTCCCAAAGACAAGGATCCGACCTCGCCACAAGTGCCCATCATCGAACATGCCGACGTCAAGCGCATGCTCCTCGCGCAGAAGGCCGCTGTGGAGGGCGCGATGGCGCTGACCGGATATTGCGCCTATCTGGTCGATGCGCGGGACACGCTGTCGGATTCGGCCGCCTGCGCGGACATCGAGGCTTTGCTGGGGCTTTTGACGCCCGTGGCCAAGAGCTGGCCGTCCGAACATTGTCTGGAAGCCAATAAGCTCGCAATCCAGATTCTGGGCGGATACGGTTATACGCGCGATTATTCCGTCGAGCGCTTCTACCGCGACAATCGCCTCAATCCGATTCATGAAGGCAGTTTCGGCATTCAGGGCATCGATCTGCTGGGTCGCAAGGTGCGGATCGGCGGGGGGGCGGGGCTCGATCTTCTATGCGGGAAAATCGCGGAGACGATAGGCCAAGCCTCCTCGTCGCCGGCATTGCGGCGAGAGGCCAAGCAACTGGATGACGCCGTGGCGCTTCTGCGATTGACGACGCGCGACGTGACGTCCTGTTCGGATAGCAATCGGGGTCTCGCGAACGCCACACTCTATCTCGACGCCTTTGGCCATGTCGTGATCGGCTGGATCTGGCTTTGGCAGGCGGCCGTCGCGGAACGCGCCATGCGGGAAAGTCCGGCTGCGGCGACGGACGGCGCCTTCTATCGCGGCAAGCTGGCGGCCTTCCATTATTTCTTCCGTTACGAATTGCCGAAGACCCTTGCGGTCTTTTCGCTCGTGCGTTCGCTCGACGACACGTGTTCGAGCTTCGATCCGGCCGATTTCATTGCGCGATAGGGCGGATTGCGTGGCGGCGATTGGAGCGCTTGCCAGGCGGGCTCGACGACGGCGTCGGGGCTTGAGGATGAATCATCGTCGTGAGGCGCCATGACCGACGCGGTGCCGTCCCGTCCGGTCCGCGGCCGGGTCGCCAAGCAGATCCGGTCTTTGGAGACGCGCGCCAGCATTTCTGCGGCCGCGGTCACGGTGATCGCTGAAAGAGGAATATCGGGGGTTACGCACCGGTTGGTCGCGGAACGCGCGGGCGTGCCGCTGGCCGCCACCACCTATTACTACGAGAGCAAGTTCGACATTCTTGCGGAAGCGGCCAATGCGAGCATGCAGCTCTATGCCGCCGCTTTCGCAAAGGCGGCCGCGCGCTACCGCGCCAACGAGGGCGACGTCGACAGTTTCCGGGATTTCGCGTTCCGCCTGATCCGCAACGCCGCGGGCGTTCACAAGGCCGGCACCATCGCCTGGGCGGAAATCGCCCTCGACGCCGTTCGCCATCCCGAAAGCCTTGTCCTGGCGCGTAACTGGAGCGCGCATATCAACGCCCTGTGGACCAGCATCGCCGAGGCGTTGGGAGCGCGAGACGCTCGCGCCGTGGCGCGGTCCGGCATCGATACGGTGGCGGGGCTGCTCTTCATGACCATCGCGCTTGGTCTCAGCGAAGCCGAATTGGCATCGATATTTGAATGCGGTGGAGACCCTGTTCAAATTTGGTCCGCGCCTCGCCAGATCGGAGCCTACGAAGCCGGGAGCAGCGAAAAGCTCGGACGCAAGACGCAGGCGACTCGCAGGCGGATCGTCGACGCCGCCATCGACATCCTGATCATCGACGGACCGGCCGCCGTGAATTTCCGGCAAATCGCCAAGCGGGCCGGACTGACTGCCGCCGCGCCCGCCTATCATTTCAAATCCGTCGAGGATCTACTGCGTGTGGCCCAGGAGCGGCTGTTCGGCGAATCCAAGGAGCGCTACCGCCGCGCCGTCGCCGCGCCCGGCCAGCGCGGCGGCGATCTGGAGCAACTGGCCGATCTCACGTCGGTCGTGTTCCTGCGCGAAGCCACGGAGTTCGGGCGCCAGAACCTGGCCACGTTCGCCATCTGGCTGGAAGCGGCGCGCAGGCCGGAATTGCGGCCGTTGGTCTGCGACGCGATCATCGACCAATGTCGCGCGTGGCGGCGCCTCTTGGATCCGCTCTCGACATCCCCGCGACCCGTCAACGGATTGCTGGCGGAGGCGATGTTCGCAGGGAAGCTGGTGCGGATCTTGTCCACCGGCGCCGCCACATCGGACCTCATTTCGGTGCGCCGCGAATTTGCGCAGGATTTGACGTCGCTGGCCGACGGCGGCTTCTGGGCGCTGCAATCGTAAAAATGGTACAGATAGATAAAAATCGTTGACTTCAAACGCGCTCCCCTCATACTGAGGGCCAGCCGGACGAGAAGCCGGGCAGGGGAGGCGGAAAGGGTGGCGTCGCGAAGCGCGCGGACGGCCGGTTTGTTCGAGCGTTTGTGACGGCGTCCACGAAGGACATGTTTCGGACCGAGTGAGAAGGAAGGTCCGGCGCCGAGCGCGCCGCCGCGTCGACAGAGGACACTCGGCCAAAGAATTGTAACGAACGATCCAAATATTTCTGGAACAGCTGATCCAATATGCTAGATTGAAATCAAAAATGGCTCGGGGATCGGGCCCGTGGTCCCGAAGGGAGGAGCTCAGGTGCAGTCTGCTGAGAGTAGCAGCCGATCTCGGCGGCGCCGCATCGAGCCGAATGTCCGCGAGCCGTTTGCTTGGCCGGGTGCGTTACGGTCATGACATCCCTGCGCAACGCAACGTCTGCGAATTTGGCGGGGAGCTTCGGCAAGATTCACTGGAGTCAGGCGACGATCGTCGCCATTCTGGCGTGCGCGATGTTCGTGCTGTTCTCGTTGCTTCTCAACGATTTCTTTACCGCGGGAAATCTCATCACGCTGGTCCGCAATGTCGCGGTGCTCGGCATTCTGGGCGTCGGAATGACCACGGTGATCATCGGCCGCGGCATCGACCTCTCGATGACGCCGATCATGGCGGTCTCGGTTGCGCTGCTTTTCGTTCTCGTCGACCAGGGTGTCTCGACTCCTGTCGCGTTGGCGCTAGCCGCAAGCGCGGCTTTGTTATGCGGCGCGACGAATGGCTATCTGATTGCCTATGTGGAAATCCCGCCGCTTTTTACGACCCTGGCGGTGGGCGGCGTCACCCTCGGTCTCGGACAGTATTTCGTTTTCCGCAACGCCTCGGTCGCGGCGCCCAAAGCCATCGGTTGGTTGTCGGAACTTGGAAGCGGCAAGATTCTCGGCGTTCCCGTCTCGATTTTCTTGCTGTTTGCCGTCGCCGGCGCGACGCATCTGTTCCTCAAGCACACCCATTCCGGCCGCTATCTCTTCGCCATCGGCGACAATCCGAATTCGGCCCGCAACGG
>NZ_JBKQOT010000034.1:0-4811 GCF_052145395.1 Roseiarcus sp. | reverse complement strand
TCGTGCGCAGGCCGCGTAGCGCAAGAAAGACGTCTTCGGGCCCGGGCGGGATCCCCATCATGCCGGCGGTGCGATGCAGGCGGTCGAACCACGCCGCGTTGGCGGAGACGAGCCCGAGCAGCAGATCTGAGTGGCCCGAAAGATATTTGGTGCCGGCCTCGATCGCCATGTCGACCCCGTGGGCGTGGGGCGCAAAGAAAAGCGGCGTCGCCCAGGTGTTGTCCATCAGCACCGCGGCCCCGCGGGCGTGCGCGACCTCCGCGATCGCCGGGACGTCTTGAATTTCGAAGCTCTGCGAGCCGGGTGATTCGGTGAGGACGGCTTTGGTGTTTGGCCGAAACAGCGCCTCGATGGCCGCGCCGATGCAGGGGTCGTAGAAGGTTGTCTCGACTCCCATGCGCTTCAGGATCCCATTCGCGAAGGCGCGCCCCGGCCCGTAGGCCGAGTCGGTCATCAACAGGTGATCGCCGGCGGAGACGGCGGCCATCAACGCCACGACGATCGCCGCAAGACCCGAGGGGACGAGCTCGGTCCCGGCCGCGCCGGAAATATCGGTCCAGGCTTCGCTAAGGGCGTCTGTCGTCGGCGTTCCGCGGGTTCCATAGGTGTAGCGTTGCTGACGGCTCGTCAGCGTCGCCATGTCGGGGTAGAGCACGGTCGAGCCGCGGAACGGCGGCACGTTGACGAACCCTTGCGACTGCTTGCCGTCGCGCCCGAGATGAACGAGGCGCGTGCGGCTTTTCAAGGAAGCGCGGGTGTCGTCGGTGAGCTTGGTCATAGGGGGCGTACGGTCTCCGGTACCTGCGGTCGGACGTAGCTAGCACGGCTTTATCCGCGCTTGCATCCGCCTTGGCGCGTCTCCGGACTACCAGGGCGATCTTAGCCGACCGTGACCCGCTCAACGTCCGCCCGGCGCCGGTACGAGAGCGGACTGGCGCCCTCGACGCCAAAGGCTTCGCCTTGCTTGATGGGTCGGCGGTTAGTTTACAAGAGGGCAAAGTGAAGCGGCGCTTCGCGCAAAGAGAGGTCAATCGTCGACAGCGCGGGGGTTTCCACCCGCGGGACAGACGACGCTTCATTCTTCCCGATCAAATTGGATGTCGTTCCATTCGGACAGCGACTTCATGAACTCGAAGGGATCGAAGGGGAGCTTGGAAACATCGACGCGGGGTCGCCCTGCCGCCGCGGTTTCCGGGCGCGCATTCTCGATGCCTGTGAGCGGAAAGGCGCGAGCCTCGCCAGCATTTGGATATTTCTCCATCCACAACTGGTGGCGGGCTTTCATGATGCTGAACATCCCCTTGGCAGGGAACATTGGCAACATCTTAGCGCTTGTCTCACGCGGATCAGTGAAAAGGTCGTAGAAAGCTGCCCCGGACAGGCCGGGATGTTCGTCGATCCAGACTCGCTTGTATCGACCCTTCACGGTCGCAGCCAAAACATTGCCCGTGTAGATGAAAACAAAGTCGCGCCGACTGAAAGTGTCGCCCTTCAAAAACAGCGCAGTTTGATCGACGCCATCGATGATGCGATCGGTCGGGACCTGCTCGGTCGCTCCTGCGAAGCGCGCAAAAGTCCTGAAGAGGTCGGTCTCGTGGAGGATGTCGCCGACGGTCTGCCCCGGTGCGATCATGCCGGGCCACCACGCCATCGCCGGAACCCGTACTCCGCCTTCGAGGTAGTCGCCCTTGCCGCCACGGTAGAGCGTCTCGGCCATGCCGGACGGGCCGTTATGCGTAAACGGGCCGTTATCGGCCATCAGGATGACGAGAGTGTTCTCCGCGATGCCGAGCGTTTTCAACTCGGTCATCAGCTCGCCGATCCATACGTCGAGCCGCGCAAGGGCCTCCTGCGGCAACGCGCCATTGGCGGTCACCCGGTTCGGGAAGCCGAACAGGGAAGTCATGATGGGCCAGTAGTCGACGTAAAACGGCTTTTTCGCTGCTGCGTTCTTGCGAATGAACTCAATGGTCCGTTTTTGCATCTCCGGGTCGAGCTTATTGTAGTCTTCGAGAGTTGCTCGACCGAACTCGCGCACCGGTCCGCCCTTCGTTCCTTCCAGCGCAAACACAAAGCCTGTCGGACGCCATCCGGGGTCGATGTCGTAGGGGTCCTTGGCGAACATTTCCGGGAACATGACCCCGGGGGCCAGTGCGGTCATCTGTCCCTGCGCCGTATAAAGGCTCGGCACCTGATTGTACGGCGTCCACAGCGCCTCGTCGAAGCCGTGGTTGGTCATGTAGCTTTCTTCAACGTCACCGAGATGCGCCTTGCCGTAAAAGGCAGTCGTGTAGCCGGCCTTGGAAAGCACTTTCGCGATCGTGTGTTCGGAGGTGGCCAACCCGCCGTACTCGTAAGGAAAGGCGACGTTGAACATGCCGTTGCGCACGGGGTGGCGGCCGGTCAGCACAGCCGCGCGGCTCGGCGTGCACGAGGGCTCCGAATACATCCGCATGAAGTTGATGCCTTCGGCGGCAAGGCGGTTGATATTCGGCGTCTCAAAACCGCGCACTTTCTGGATGGCGGGAATTCCGACCTCGCCAACCGCCGTATCGTCCCACATGATGTGGATGATATTTGGTGGCGCTCCGTGCTTCTGTCGAAGCGCGGCGAGTCTTTGCTCGATGTCCTGATCTTCGGCAGCCCAGCGCCCTCCGTGCTGGGCTTCAAGGATATAGTACTCTGCGTCGTGGACAATTCGGTTCGTGGGCAAAACCGTTGCGTTGTCGTCGCTAGCCATCGGCGCTTTCCTGTCCCTCGGTTAGACCGGTAGCATAAGCGTGCAGCCCCGGATCGTCGTGACCCCTTGGACTGGACCACCCGCGTCAGATCGTCGCTTTCCCAAGTCTCCGGCATACTCAAGCGGGAACAGCTGATCGTCGACACTCTCAACCGCGGCGTTTCGGTCGTCGAGATCGCGGCGCGCATCGGCGTGGGGGAGAAGCGCATGCGCGCAATCATCCGGGAGATCCTCGCCCGCCGCATGCCGGCGCCGCCGGAAGAATTTTTGGCGATCCAGGTCAGCCGCCTCAACGAGGCGCTGCTGGTGGCCTTCAGCGCCATGGCGCCCACAAACGTCAAGGCGGTCGATCGGGTGGTGAGAATCGTGCGCGAGCTCGACCGCTATCACGGGTTTTTCGCCGCCGAGCGGCGCCTTCCCAAGGCCCCACGCCTCCATGCGCCTGTCGAAGGGAGCGTGGCCTTCGGCCGGGCCCTCATATGCCACGCTAATATCGCGCCGCAAGGCTATGAAGAAATTGCATTCGCGCCCGGGATCGCCGCAGCGCCGGAAGCCACGGACACCGGGGAACGGACTGCGTCGACCGGCGAACCCCGCCCCCCTTGGGGGGGCGGGACAGGGTGGGGGGGGGTCGCACTGACCTATCATTTGGCAGGGGAAGGGCGCCAAATCTTTAGGTTCGGCGCGACCCCCCTCCTCAATCCTCCCCCACAAGGGGGGAGGAAGCCGCGCTTCGGCCGTCGAGCATGGAATCAGGCAGCCGCAAGGAGTGTCTGACTCTCGCAGGGCTTGCCCCGGAGGTCGCTCGCAATGAGGGGAATAGGCCGACTGCGCCGGCGCGGGACCCGGCGTTCGGTTCCCTCCGCGATCTCGAGCAAAGTCCGCCCGGCGCGCGGCTCGACAATCGCCCGGAAAACTTGCCGCAACCCCTTGAGAGGGTTGAATCCGCGCCCGGGATCGCCATGGTCCCAGAGGCCACGAACCCTGAACAGTATGATGTTCTGAGCTTGAGCCGAGTTCGTCATTGCGATGAGCGAAGCGACGAAGCAAGCCAGCGCCCGGAAAATCCGGCGCAAGGTCTTGAAAATGTTGAATCCGCGCCCGAGAACTTTTGGGCCGCCGAAGCGCCAACCGCCGTCAGCCCGGCCTTCCTGAGCGCGATCGGCCTCAGACCCCTGCACGTCCGCGTGCCCCTCAACGCTGTGGCGGCCTCATGAAAGGGTGAGCGACGGATGGCGCGTCCCACAAGGGGGCAGGAATTCGCTTTCCGCAGAGCCCTTGACCTAATCGCTTGCCGGCTTCGTCGGCCGCCCAGTTGACTTCGCGCCGTCGCGCTTCCGACAATGGCGACGGATTTCGGGCGTCGCCGATGCCTTCTGGTGGAGATTGGACATGCGATCGACTTGGGCTTGGCTCGCCGGAGCGGCGTTGGGCTGCTTGGCGGCGTTTTCTGCGAGCGCCGGCACGCTCGATCAAATCAAGGCGCGCGGAACGCTGATCTGCGGCGCCAACACGGGTCTGGCTGGGTTCAGCCTGCCCGACGATCAGGGCGTGTGGAGGGGCCTCGACGTCGACGAGTGCCGTGCGATCGCGGCGGCGATCTTCAACGACCCGACCAAGGTCAAGTTCCTGCCGGTGAACGCCAAGGATCGGCCAACAATCCTCGCCTCCGGCGAGGTCGACGTCATCCTCCGCAACACAACCTGGACCATGTCGCGCGAGCTCGGCGGCATGTTTTTCACCGGCGTGAACTTCTACGACGGGCAGGGGTTCATGGTGCGCAAGAAGCTCGGCGTCGATTCCGCGCTGAAGCTCGACGGCGCCTCGGTCTGTGTCCAGCAGGGCACCACGACCGAACTCAATCTCGCCGACTATTTCCACGCCAACAATATGAAGCTCGAGGCGGTGGTGTTCGCCACCGATGACGAAGCGACCAAGGCCTACGATTCGGGCCGCTGCGACGCCTACACGACCGATTCTTCGGGCCTCTATTCCGAGCGCCTGAAGATGACAGTCCCGGACGACCATATCGTCCTGCCGGAGATCATCTCCAAGGAGCCGCTCGGCCCCG
>NZ_JBKQOT010000033.1:0-2511 GCF_052145395.1 Roseiarcus sp. | reverse complement strand
GCGACCGGCCGCGGATATTCCGTCACGTGATGATGCAGCGCGACGATCCAGCCGGCGCGCGGATGGGCTTCGAGCGCCGCGGTCAGCCGGCCCGCCTGTTCGGTCGAGATCAGGCCGAGCGCATTGGTGAACGAGAAATGCGTGTCCGCGTTCGAATCGAGGATCGCGACGGCGAGTCCGTCCTCACCCTCGGGCGGCAGGATGAGCGGAAAGGTGTCGTTCCACAGACCCTGCAGGCGCGTCGACAGGCGGAACCCGCTCCGGTCGGCGAACGCTGCGATGTCCGGCCGCCACGTTTCGAGCGCGTCCGCGAGCGGTTGCGGCTTGCCCTCGCGCATGGTCTCAACCCGATCGCCGTGTATCGCGGCGACGGCCGAGAGGACGCGCATGCGCCTCAGCGCCTTCATCGGGCTGAACGGCAGGTCGAGGCGGGCGGGGTTGGCGCGATCGACGATGTTGACGTCGTGATTGCCGGGCGTGATCAGCGCGCGCGCCGCGAGCTCAGGAAACGTCCCGAGGATGTCGAGGAATTCCGCCCATTCGGCGGAGGTTCCCGCGTCCGTCATGTCGCCGGTGACGAGCACGAGATCGAGCGGTCGTTCGGCATGGATCTCGGAGAGCCGCGCCAGCGCGCGCCGGAGTCGGGCGTTGCTGCGCGCGCCCGCCCGACCGCTCTCGATCCGCATCCCGTAGCGCTCGCCGACGACGTGCACGTCGGAGAGGTGCGCGACGCGGAAGACGCGCGCGCCGGGCGGCGGCGCGCCCGGCGCCGGAAGGTCGAGCGGCTGGTCGGTGGTCGCGTCGGCGATCCCCCAGACCAGCGCCGCGACGGCGAGATAGGCGGACATGACGACGATCGTATTGGCGATCGTCGGAACAATAAGCCGCTGCGGCGCCATGAGATCGGAGGTCGTTCCGATCCATTGGGTCATCGGCCAGGCGACGGAGGCGACCAGCGCCGCGACGACGAACAGAACGACGCCCGCCGCCGCGCAGCTCGTCGCGCGCATCCGCCCGAGGTCAGGTCCCGTCCGTCCACCGAAAGACCGCTCGGCGACATGCCGGATCGCCTCGCGCCAGAATGCGTAGCCGGGCTGCACCGCGAGCGCGTTCAGCGACCAGAAATTCGACTCGGCAAGCCGAAACAGCGGGCGCCAGCCTAAGACCGCGACCGCCGCGGCAACGACCACGACGATTATCGCACCGATCTCGGTCGCCTCGGCGAAGCGATTCGAAGCCTCGCCGATCGACGCCGTCAGGATCAACGGCGCGAGGCCGAGCAGAACCGCGGGCGCGAGGATCTGGATCGCCCAGGCGGCGGCGAGCTTGGTCAGGCTGATCTCGCTGAGCAGGCTTCCGGCGATTGCGAGAAGCGCGCGCTGTTTGGGCGCCGCATGATCGCTCTCGAAATCGCCGAGACGCGGATCAATCAGCGGCGCGGGTCCGGACGATGCCGGCGCCGGTCCTCGGGTGTCAGCGGTCAAATCCTTCGCCTCGGGCGCTCGTGGGTGGGTCGCCCGGCATAGCAGGCGGGGCCGCGTCTCGATAGCGGCGTGGCGCGACCCTCACCGTTCGCGCTATGGAGAGGGGCGCAGCCGGCGCGCGGGGGCCGGCCGGCGAGAGGGGCGCGCATGACCTCGGACTCGGTTTCGAAGGCTTCGGTCGCCATTGTCGCGGTCGTGGCGGCGGCGGCCGGCGCCTATTTCGCCGACACCGTGCTTGCGCCGTTGACGCTCGCGCTCTTCATCATCGCCCTGGTGTGGCCGCTTCAGCTCTGGCTTCAGGAGCGCATCCCGGCGCTCCTCGCGCTCGCCGTCACCATGGCGCTGACGATCCTGACCATGCTCGTGTTCGCCTCGCTCGTCGTCTGGGGCTACGGCCGGGTCGGGCGGTCGCTGATCGCCGATTCGGCCCGCTATCAGGCGATCTATGACGCAGCCGTCGCCTGGCTCGACAGCCACGGCGTTTCGGTGGCCGGGCTCTGGGCCGAGCATTTCAACGTGGGCTGGATGCTGCGCGGCGTCCAGCAGATCACCGGACGGGTGAACACGACCCTCAGCTTCTGGATCATCACGCTCGTCTACATGATCCTGGGGCTCATGGAGGTCGAGGACATGGAGCGCAAGCTTCAGACCTTTCTCAGCCCCCCGACGGCGCTGACGCTCACCGCCGCCTCAGCCGACACGGCGCGAAAATTCCGCAAATACATGGAAGTGCGGACGATGATGAGCCTGGCGACCGGCGCGCTGGTGTGGGCCTTCGCCGCCGCGACCGGGCTTCAGTTCGCGGTCGAATGGGGCGTGATCGCGTTTGCGCTCAACTACATTCCCTTGATCGGGCCGTTCATCGCGACCGTCTTCCCGACCCTGCTGGCGATGGCGCAGTTCGCTGCCTGGCAGGCTGCGCTTGGCGTGTTCGTCTGCCTCAACGTCATCCAGTTCGTCATCGGCAGCTATGTCGAACCGCGCATGTCAGGCAGCGTTCTGTCGATCTCGCCCTCCGTTCGCGGTG
>NZ_JBKQOT010000032.1:0-7717 GCF_052145395.1 Roseiarcus sp. | reverse complement strand
CCGCCTCGGCGGCGGGTTATTTCGTCAAGAGCCGGCTTCCCGAACGGCACCGCTCGCGCGACTCGTTCGAGTTCGTGCAGCTGAGCATCAACCTCCTCGTCACCTTCACGGCGATCGTGCTCGGCCTTGACGAACTCGGTCAAGAGCGGCTTCGATGCGGCCTACAACGTGCGCGGCCCATACGCGGCCGCGCTCGCCCAGTTCGACGGCTGCCTCCAGGACTACGGTCGTGAGACCGATCCGATGCGCGCTCTGATGCGCGCCTATACCGCCGCGGTCATCGCCAGCACCTGGCCAGATGAGACGCCGCCAGAGGGCGTCCGCTACCCCGACACGAAGGGCATGCCGCTGACCGGCGAAAGCGGCGTCCTCGGCGCGATCATCGACGACGTCGGGAAGGAGCTGCGACGGCTTCAGCCGGCCGATCCCCTGCATCAGCATCTGCAATCCGCCTGCGAGCAGGAGTACGCGGACCTCGTCAAGAGCCGCTGGACGGTGATCGAGCAAGCTCGCCCTTCTTTTACGCCGCCCTTCTACTGGGTGCTCGTGTTCTGGCTCGTGATTCTGTTCGCGAGCATCGGGCTCACCGCGCCGGCGAGCCCCGTCACGATGATCGTGATTCCGCTCAGCGCGATTTTCATCTCGGCGGCGATGTTCGTCATCCTGGATCTCGACACGCCATACGGCGGCCTCTTCGGCATCCCGAGCACTGCGATGCGTCACGCGCTTGCCGACATGATGGCGCGCTAAAGGATCAGAATGGCCGGCGGCCCGCGACGACCTCAAAAAACATCGCCCAGTCGCCCATCAGGCTCCAGAGCGGATAGGTGAAGGTGGCTGGCTTGTTCTTTTCGAAGAAGAAATGGCCGACCCAGGCGAAGCCGTAGCCGATGACTGGCATGAGCAGCATGAGCCACGGGTTGCGCGTCGTGATCGCAGCAGC
The DNA here is from genome assembly GCF_052145395.1 of Roseiarcus sp. Lineage (NCBI taxonomy): Bacteria > Pseudomonadati > Pseudomonadota > Alphaproteobacteria > Hyphomicrobiales > Roseiarcaceae > Roseiarcus > Roseiarcus sp. The sequence continues at coordinate 6,774 of NZ_JBKQOT010000032.1, read as the reverse complement.
CAGCGCGACCAACACGAGCGCGCTGCCAATCACGTGGAGACGCCGGCACACGGCGCTGCGGTGCTCACCGAGATAGAAAGGGTAGAAGTCCCGGAAGGTGGCGAAGTGTTGAGACTCGGCGGAAGCGGGCTCGGACATGGCAGGCGCTCGTTGATGGCGGGGCGCAAGACTTGCTGAAGGCGCGGTCCATTCGCAAGAAGGCGTCAAATGCCCGAGGAGGGCAGTCACACCCAACGCCGCCAGCAGGAGGCGTTGGACCGCGCCATGCAGGAGAAGTGGCGACTTTACGCTTTCAGGGCGCCGACAGTCGATCCGCGAACTCGGCGATGGTCTTGGCGTAGACCGGGGAGGCGTTCCATTCCTGTACGGCGGCGAAGTTCGGCTCGCCCTCGTCCCACTTGGCCCCGCGCTGCCAGCCATGCGCATGCAGGAAATTTGCGGTCGAGGCGAGCGCGTCGGCCGAATTGCCAATCAGGTCGCCCCCCCGTCCGCCGTTCGCCGACACGCCGTATTTCAGATAGGCGGACGGCATGAACTGGGTCTGTCCGAGTTCGCCCGCCCAAGCGCCGCGCATCTGCTCCGGGGTCAGAAGTCCGCGCTGGACGATCATGAGCGCATCGACCAGCTCCGCCTGGTAAATCGAGCCGCGCCGACAGTCGTAAGCCAGGGTCGCCAGAGCGCTGAATGTCGGATAGCGGCCGAGGCCGGCCCCGAAATCCGTCTCCAGTCCCCAGATTGCGACCAGCACCGGCCCCGGCACGCCATAGCGCTGCTCGATGCGATCGAGCGGCTCGGCATAGGCGACCAGCATCGTCTTGCCGCGTTTGATCCGCGCCGGGGTGATGTGCTTGGCGGCGAAGCTCGCGTAATCGCCCTGGAGCGCTCCCTGACCGTGATCGTGCGACAGCACAGAACGGTCGAACGTCGCAGTCGACAACGCCTGATCGACGACGTTGGGGGACACGCCATCGTTGATTGCCACCTGCTTGAAGTCATCGAGCCAGGGCTTGAACCCGTCCTCGCTCTCGCCGCACTGAGCGGCAAGCGCCGGCGCGCCTGCTAGCGCCGCCCACGCCAGAATTGCCAAGACTCCAGCCCGCATTCTCGAATCTCCATGCTCGACTTCTAAAGCTAGGGGGTGAATAGCATCTGAAGCTACGGGGTGAATACGCACCAATCGGGGCCGAAGGTTGGCCATTTCCGCCGCCGGTCTCCGTTTGTCTGCCGCCTTGCGCCGTCTCCCGTGCGACATTTATAGCGTTGGAGCCACCCGCGCGCCCATGATAGAAGCGCGCGTCATGACCTCAGCCGTCTCCGCCGCCGAGGAGCACGCGTCTGTGCGCCTCGCAGGGGCGACCCGTTCCGAACTCGCGCGCGCGCTTGCCGAACTCGGCGTGGCCGAAGGCGAGCGCAGCATGCGCGTGTCGCAATTGTGGCACTGGATTTATCACCGCGGCGCCCGCGAGTTTTCTGCGATGCGCAACATCGCCAAGCCCCTGCTGGCGAAGCTTGCCGAGCGGCACGAACTCGCGCGTCCCGAAGTCGTCACGGAGCAGGTGTCGGCCGACGGCACGCGGAAATGGCTGCTTCGGATGCCGCCGGCGCACGCCCACGACAAGGGCGCCGAGATCGAGTGCGTCTACATTCCCGAATCCGACCGCGGGACGCTTTGCGTATCCAGCCAGGTCGGCTGCACGCTCAACTGCACGTTCTGCCACACCGGCACGATGCCGCTGGTGCGCAACCTGACGACGGCGGAAATCGTCGGGCAGGTTCTCATCGCACGCGACCGGCTCGGCGATTTCCCGGGCGGGACGCCGCCGCCCGACGGGCTCGTCCCGTCCGGCGAGGGTATGCGCGCAGTGTCCAACATCGTGTTCATGGGCATGGGCGAGCCGCTCTACAATTTCGGCGCCGTGCGCGACGCCATCGCGATCCTCACGGACGGAGAGGGCCTCTCCCTGTCCAAGCGGCGCATCACGGTCTCGACCTCGGGCGTCGTCCCAGAAATGGAGCGCCTGGGCGCCGAGTGCGGGACCATGCTCGCGGTTTCGTTGCACGCCACGAATAACGCGCTCCGCGACAAGCTGGTGCCGCTGAACCGGAAATACCCGATCGAGCGCGTGCTGCAGGCCTGCCGCGGCTATCCCGGCGCATCCAACGCACGACGCATCACTTTCGAGTACGTGATGCTGAAGGGGGTCAACGATACGCCGGCCGAGGCCAAGGCGCTCGTCCGCCTTCTCAAGGGCGTGCCCGCCAAGATCAACCTCATTCCCTTCAACCCCTGGCCCGGCAGCCCGTACGAATGCTCAGATTGGGAAACGATCGAGCGGTTTTCCGAGATCGTGTTCAACGCCGGCTACGCGAGCCCGGTCAGAACGCCGCGCGGCCGCGATATTCTGGCCGCCTGCGGCCAGCTGAAGAGCGAAACCGAGAAACTGCGCGCGCGGGCGCGGATAATGCTCGAAGAGAGTCTGGTCGTTGGACAAGATTGACGCCGGCGCGGCGCCGCATACGACCGAAAGCGCGATGGGGGACGAGGCCGCCGCCGGATTCGACGTCTGGCGCGCGGTGAAGACGAGTCTCAGCGACATCTTCCGCATGCCCCGGCTCGGCTGGCGGGGCCTCATCGCCGCATTCGCCGTCGTGTTTCTGGGATGGCTTTCGACCTCGCTCTATCGCGTCCAGCCCGACGAGAAGGGCGTCGTGATGCGCTTCGGCCAGTGGGTCGACACGACGGAACCCGGCCTGCACGCCCACCTGCCCTACCCGATCGAAACCGTGCTCCTGCCCAAGGTGACCCAGGTCAACCAGATTCAGATCGGCGTCGCCCCGTCCGCCGGAGCAGGCGACCCTCAGTCGGGGCGCGGCGGGCAGATGCTGACCGGCGACGAGAACATCGTCGAGGCCGACTGCACGGTGTTCTGGAAGATCCGCGACCCCGGGCAGTTCCTGTTCAAGGTCGAAAATCCGGAGCTGGCGGTGCGGACCGCCGCCGAGGGCGCGCTGCGCGACGTCATCAGCCGCACCCCGATTCAGGCCGCCATGTCCACCAGCCGCCAGCAGATCGCCGACGAGACCCACGCCCTGTTACAGAAGCTGCTCGACGACGAGCAGGCCGGCGTGGAAATCACGCAGGTGCAGATGCAGCGCGTCGAGCCGCCGCTCGCCGTGATCGACGCGTTCAACGACGTCCAGCGCGCGCGCGCCGACCAGGAGCGCGCCCGCAATGAGGCCGAGGCTTACGCCAACGACATTCTTCCGCGCGCTCGCGGCGAAGCGGAGCACATCCGGCAAGAGGCCGAGGCCTATCGCACCCAGGTCGTCAACCTCGCTCACGGCGAGGCCGACGCCTTTTTGCCCATGCTGAAGAGCTACGAGGCGGCGAAGGACGTGACGGCGTGGCGCCTTTATCTCGACAGCGTCGACGAGGTGTTGAAAAAGTCATCGAAAGTCATCGTCGACACTTCCGGCAAAGGCGTGTCGAGCGTCATGCCCTATCTGCCGGTGACCGAATTCAAGACGCCTTCCATGCCGGCGCCAAGCTCGTCCGCCACGCCCGCGGCGCCAACCCCGGGAGCGGTCAAGTGAGAAGCCGCTGGCTCGCCATCGTCGCTGCGAGCGCGCTGGCGCTCGATCTCGCCCTCTCGTCGATCTACGTCGTCAGCGAAGGCGAGCAGGCGCTGGTCGTCCGCCTCGGCGCCCCCGTCGCGGTCGTCGAAAAGCCGGGTCTGAAACTCAAGGTCCCTTTCATCGACTCGGTCTATGTGACCTCGACGCGCTCTCTGCTGCTCGAGCCCCAGGTCGAGCAGGCGATCATGGGCGACCAGAAGCGGCTCGAGATCCAGCCCTACGCCCGTTACCGGATCGTCGATCCGCTGCGCTTCTATCAGGCCGTGCGGACCCCGGAAGCGGCCAACACACAACTGGGCCTGCTCGTCAGCTCCGCTGCGCGGCGCGCGCTCGGTCAGGCGCCGCTGCGGGCCCTGCTGACCGACGAGCGCAGGCGCATCCTCGACGCGATCAAGACGGAAGTCGCGGCCAAAGCCGCCGCTCTCGGCGTCTCGGTCGACGAAGTGCGCTTCCGACGCGCCGACCTGCCGTTCGAGACCAGTCAGGCGATCTACGACCGCATGAAGTCCGAGCGACAGCGTGAAGCCAAGGAACTGCGGGCCCAAGGCTACGAATGGGCCCAGCAGATCCAGGCCAAGGCGGATCGCGACCGCACGGTCATTCTCTCCGAGGCCCAGCGCGGTGCGGCCGTCGCGCGCGGCGAGGGCGACGCCGAGGCCAACGGGGCGCTTTCGGACGCCTTTTCCCGGAACCCACAATTTTACACGATGGTTCGCGCGCTCCAAACCTACAAGGGCGCGCTCGCCAATTCCGGCCCGACCATGATCGTCACTCCCGATGCGGATTTCATGCGGCTCTTGAAGGCGGGACCGGCGTCGGATCAAGGCCCGAAACCTTGAGGCCCAGCGTGACGGACGGATCGGACGGCCCCGCGCCGGGGGGCGTCCTGCGATGAGCGACATCGGGGCCTCGCTCTTTCTGCTGCTGCAGATCTTCTTCGTCGACCTGCTGCTCGGCGCGGACAACGCGATCGTCATCGCGATGGCCTGCGGCCGCCTTCCGCCCGAAAGCGCCCGGCGCGCCGTCATCCTCGGCGCCGGCGGGGCGATCGCGCTCAGGCTGGTGATGATTTTGTTCGCCAACGCGCTCCTCGGCATTCCACTGGTGAAGCTTGTCGGCGCCTGGATGCTGATCGTCATCGCCCTCAACGTGCGCCGCCACGACAGAGCCGCCGAAGGGTCCGGGCAGCCGGCCGACGCGAGCGATTTCATGTCCGCCGCCGCCGTCATCATGCTCGCCGACGCCGCGATGAGCCTCGACAACGTGGTGGCGCTCGCCGCGATCGCGGGCGGCAATCTCTGGCTACTGGCGATCGGCGTTCTCCTGAGCATCCCCATCATCGTCTACGGCGCGTTTATCCTCAGCGGGATTTTCCGGCTCGCCCCGGAGATCTTCACCATCGGCGCGGCGTTTCTCGGCTGGATCGCGGGCGGCATGGCGACGACCGATCCGCTGGTGTCGGGCTGGATCGACGCCAATGCTCCGGCGCTTGCCGTCTTCGCGCCGGCGCTCGCGGCGTTGTTCGTCCTGGCCGCCGGCAGGGGCGCGCCGCGGCCGGCCGCGCGTCGGCGGCTGGCGGCGCCCAGCCCAGCGCCGTCCCCTCCGCGCGAGCCGCTGACGGCGGCCGCCGTCGCGTCCGCTCTCCCGCAGGCGGCGATGACCGCTGTTTCCGCGGGCCCGGCGCCGTCCAGCCCGCTCGTCCTGCGTGTCGCGGCGCCCCCGCAGCCAGCGCCCGCGCCTGTCGTTCCTCGCGCCGACGCTCCCGAACCGGGCGTTCATTCAGACGCCCCCGCGCCGGTCCAGCCCGACGACATCCTGCCCGGGTTCGCGTCCGAGGAGCCCGCGGCGTCGTCCCGCGACGGCTGGACCGAGGAGCGGCTCGTCGTGGCCGGTTTCGTGCTGCTCGCCTTCCTGGCGGGCCTGATCATCTTCGTCGCGTCCTTCTTCGACAGCCTGACATAGGACGACGGCGGCCCGGCAAACAACTCAAAGGATCTTGACTTTCTTGCACCATACGGCGACCAGAAAACCGATCATGAAGCCTGACCATCCCATCGAGTCGCGCGCCCCGCGGCGCAGCGAGCGCCTGAGGCAGCGCGCCGCCTGGATGTATTTCGTCGAGGAGATGACGCAGAGCGCCATCGCCGACGCCCTTGGCGTCGGCCGCGTGACGGTCGTACGCATGCTCGCCGAGGCCAAGGCGCTTGGCGAGGTGCGCATCGCGCTTTCGCGCGGCCATGCCGAACTCGGCGGCCTCGAGGCGGCGCTTTGCACCACCCACGGATTCGACGAGGCGCTCGTCGCCCCGCTGTCGTCGACCGAGGCGGACGCCACGTCGCCGATCGGGGCGGTCCTGGGCGAATATCTGTCCTCGCTCCTGCGCAACGACATGAAGATCGGGCTCGGCTGGGGCCGTACGCTGAACCGCTCGCTCGAGCATTTGCGCGAGCGCTCGCTTCGCGGCCTCAACATCGTGTCGCTGGTCGGCGGGGTGACCCATTTCGCGCACGACAACCCGGCCGAGTTCCCGTCCGCTTTCGCCCGCGCCTTCAACGCCGACTGCTACCTTATCCCGTCGCCGGCCCTGGTCGACAGCCCGGCGACCAAAACCGCGCTGATCGAGCGCTGCGGCCTCAGGGGCGTCTATGACTTCGCCAACGCGCTCGACGCCGTCGTCGTCAGCGCCGGTTCGCTCGGGCCCGAGGCGACGATCGCGCGGTACGAGGTGATCGGCGAGGCGGACCGGCGTGCACTCAGCGAACTGGGCGCGGTCGGCGAGATGCTCTGCAACGTGTATGACCACGACGGACGGGTGCTCGACCATCCGCTGAACCAGCGCGTGATGTCGGTGCCCATGGGGGCCGTGCGCGCCGCTCCGATCCGCGTGTTGGCCGCTGGCGGAATCCACAAGCTCGCCGCCATCGAGGGCGCCATCCGGCTCCTCCGACCGACCACGCTGGTGACGGACGAAGTAACCGCGCGGAGACTGACCGGAATTCCCATCTGAGGCGGCTAAGAGCCCGACTCGAAATTCAAACGGCTTCGTTTTTCCGCGCAATCCTTCGCATAAGGAGGAAAGCGAGGGCCAATTGGAGCCATGCGAGTGAGGATTCGATTGTCGCCTCGAAATCCTTTGAC
>NZ_JBKQOT010000031.1:0-7697 GCF_052145395.1 Roseiarcus sp. | reverse complement strand
ATTTTAACGCTGCCGCGGTGACGCCCGTGGGAACCTATTATGGCTTGAACGTGCCGGGAACGGACAGGCTTTGGGATGATTTTCCGTGAGCGCCCATGGCTGGGCTTGACGGATACGCGGGCGCCTTCACGATCGACCCGGGCGTCGCGCGCCCGTTTACGCTGAATTTCTCCGACAACCTCGCGCCGTACGACGCCGTGGCGTCGGTAATCTCAACAAGCGTTTCGGTCGCGCCAAGCAGCAAGGTTCAGGATACGAACGCCGTGGCGATCGGAAGCCTGCCGGCCGCCGTTATCGGAAACAGTGTCTGCCAGAAGCTTGGCAACGCTGCGCCGGCCGGTTTTCAGCCGGGCGTCATTTATCTATGGGCCGTCACGGTCGCGACGGTCATGGGCGCGCGGCTGGTAGGCTACGCCCGTATCCGGGTGAGGACGCCGTGACGTTTATTTCCCGGTGGCGACACGGTGGCGACAAATTCAATTTTACCGCGACCGATCGGGCGGAAATACCGGCCAAGCCTTTGATTTCATGACGGCGGTCACAGAGGCCGAGGGTTGCGCCGGCCTGACCACGCGTCATGACATTCTCGGATCAAGAGCCCGATCGAAGCGCGACGCGAGCGAGTCCAGACGCACGAGGCCTTCGTCAGCCGCCTGCGCGCCAGGCATGGGCGGAAGACCGGGTTCTGGAGCCAGTTTCGCCCAGACGAAGCTCGAGATCATGGATGTCGGTGCGATTCGGAAGCGCGCCGATAGTCTCCCGCAAACGGTAGTGCTCGTCGTGAAGCATCGCCAACCGCTCCGCCAGGCGGAGCATGGCCGATTCGGCTTTCGACTGCGCCGCGTCCAAGTCGCGCCATTGCTGGCCAACAGCAATCTCGATCGTATACAGACGCATCATGAGGCGCCAGACAAACGCCGCGCAGCTTGCGCCGATCGACGCCAAGCCGACGACGGCCCATTCGAGCAGTCCCCATGGAGCGTTTTCCGCCGGCGTCACGACGACCTCCTGACTTAAGGACATTACGAAAGCGGTGTTTCTGGCTGCGAGCTTACTGCCCAGCTCCGCCACCGCTTGGAGCGGCCGCGTTCAACGCGTTGACGCTTGTGACGATGATGGGGCACGCGTCGCCGACGGCCTTCTGAATGGCGCTCGCGGTCTGCTGGGCCTGCGCGGCGCCCTTGGTTGTGTTGGCGCCCGTATTGGCGTCGGTCGTAACCGTCACTGCCACCGCGGTGCCGGCTTCAGCACCGCTGCACGAGACGTTGGCGATCTGCGCCGGCGTCATCGTGTTGCAGCCTGCAACCGACAGAGACGACGCCAAGACGACGAGAATCGTTGCTGAACGCATAGGAAGCTCCTGATGGAAGAAGAAGGACCGCCGGGCCGGACCGAGAGACTGCGTCAGTCCCCCGGACAGCGCCTTACGAGGCTTTCGGAGACCCGGCAGATGGAGGAACGGGGATCGCGGTCGCCTGCGCCTGGAGCTTGCCGATTTCGCCGGCGACCAGCCTCGACAGCGCTTCCGGCGTCATGCCGAGGGCTTGCATGGCCTCCGGCAGCGCCGCTGCGATCCGCGCAGCCGCCGCGGCGACAAGCGGCGACGTTACAAGGATGGACCTCGACGATAGGTTGTCGGCCGCTTCCGCGACGAGCGCGCCGGCTTCGGTCTGTGCAGCTTTGCGAAGGGCGTCGGCGTAAGCGGCTTGCACGGCCACCCCGGTCCAACGCGTGAACAGAGCAACGCCAAACGTGACGGCGCCTGAGACGACCGTTGCGACAATCGCTTGCACAATCGGGGCGAGCGCTGCGACCGCCGGCGCTGCAGGTATGATGGTCGATGCGTCAGACATGGTGTTCCTTTCGAATGTCATTGCAGGACAGGCGGCGGCCCCTCGGGCAGCTTGCCGCGCGGTGGCCCGATCGCTCCACGCGATCGCGGGAGACGAGCGGATCTCGGCGCGACATGGGGGCTGACGAGGTCGGGCTAACGCCCCGGCGGCGATTGATCGCGGTGGCGTTCAGGGAGCTGGAAGCGCTCATTGTGCGAAAGCTCGCGATGAGCGCCGCGCGTTCGCCAATCAGCGATTGTCCTAAGCCGCGCTTTCGGCGGGGGTTGATCGATCCTGTCGGATTGTCAGGGAGTGAGTCGCTTCCAGCGCAGCGATGCGTTCGCGCGCACGTTCGACTTCGGCGTCCATGCGAAGCGCGCGCTCGACCAAATGACGACCGAGCGCGACAATCGCGTCGAGCGCGGCTTGCGTCGCCGTGTCGAGGCGACGCGAATGCGACGCAGCGCGAGCGCAGTGCAGTGCGTCTTCGAGATCACGTGTCGTTTCCGTGGCGCGCTCGATACCGTAAGGGTGAAGGGGCATCTCAACCTCCCCTCAGCTCTTGTTCGAGAGCGGCGATCGTCACGGGGCCGACAACCCCGTCGGCGGCGAGGCCGACGTGCATCTGGAAACTCTTGAGCGCGCCTTCGGTCTCGCGCCCGAAATAGCCATCGACGTCGAGGTTGTAGCCGAGCGCATTCAGAGCCCGCTGTAGGCCCGAGACTGCCGAGAGGTCGAGCGCCGCTGCAGGCGCTGGCGCCGCGATCGCTGATCCCAGGGTCGAGCCCGGCGACAGGCCGCGCTCATCGAGCGCGGCGTCAGGCGCGGCTACAGTGCGCGCGCAGGGGCGGGGCGGGGCGACGGGAAGGGGGGTCGGCGCTGCGGACGCTGCGGGCATGGCCGAAGCGACGCGGAAGAGCTCCGACCATCGCAGCGCGCCCGGGTCCCAGTGCGAATCGGGCGACGGGCAGTCGCCGTGGCCGTACCAGCCGGCGACATGGCCGAACTTGCCCTCGGCCCGGTGCGGGTCGGACGCCCGCGCCATACCATAGACGCCGTCGGCCCAAGGCCGCGTGAGCGGGATTCCATATTCCGCGAGGCAGGCCGCCATCAGCGCCGCGACCGCTTCGGAGGTTGCGTCATCCAGCGACCACAGCTGCTGCTTCGAGTAGCCGACTACCTCGACCTGCACGATCGGGATCCAGTTGTGGGTGACGAGCGCTGCGCCGATCGTTCCGACCTGGACGAGCTGGGCGATGCGGCCGGGACCGACGAGAAAATGGGGCGCGTAGTGCTGCTTGAAGACCGCGAGCGACGAGTCCCACCCGCCCTCGGTGGTGTGCAGCACCCCGGTCGGCGGCGCGCACGGGTCTACGGCCTGGTTGAAATGCGGGATGCCGCCGACGTGCTCGACGTCGAACCGGCCCGCTTTCGCGAGCCAGGGGAAAAGGGTCATGGCCTGATTTCCTCAAGGGTAGTGAATCCACGGAGACGCGCGGAATCGCTGGGCGTTTCGCCGGTCTGCCGGCAAGCATGCGAAAGAGGGCGGCGCTGTAGAGGCGGTCGCTGACCGCGTCGGCCGCGACCAGCGGTCGCGGCTAAAGCGTCAAAACCCGTTCTTCTGGAAGTAGACGGCCCAGCGTTCGGCCATGACGCCGCGGCGGTCCGCGGCGTCGGGGGCGCCGGCGCGCTCGAACAGGGCGCAGGCCTGGTAGGCGGCCATGTAGGCGGTCGAGGCGGACTTGATCGCCTTCTTGCCCGCCCAGGAAAAGGTGTTCAGCTCCCACCACGCGGCCTCGATGTCGCTGGTGATCAGGTTGCGGCCAGCGAGCACGGCCGCCAGGATGTCGACGCCGAGCGCGGCCTTGATCGCCTTAAGCCGGTCGCCGTGGCGCTGGTAAAGGCCGAACGCCGTCGGCGTCCCAGTCGGATGGGCCGACCAGGGCAGGAGCTTGCCGCCGGAGTCGACATAGTCGCCGAGCGCGTTCGGGTTGAGGCCCGATTCGGCCTCGGCCATGGTCAGCATGGCGAGGGCGAAGGCGTTGCCGATTCCGTTCGTCTTCCAGGCCGCGACGATCGCGTGGGCGGCGCCGAAGAACGTCACGCCCTCGGGCGTCGATTCGTCGGGCCATTCGGGCAAGGTCACGCTCATGTCGGCTCCTCGAAGAAGGCAGAGATTCGGCCGGCGGGCGAGAACGCGCGCCGGGTTGTTTGTGAGGAAGATGCGCATCCCTCGACAGGCTCAGAATGAGGCGACGGGCTTGGAATGATAGGTCAGGGACGCCAGGTCGCGAGCATCGACGCGAGCTAGATGATCGCGATAGCCGCGAGCACGGGCCAGGCGTCGTGCGGGATCTCAGGCATTGGTCAGCGCCACGCTGAGGACGACCCAGACGCAGAACCAGAACAGGGGCGGCCCGTACCGGGCGGGCGTCAGGCTCTCGGAAAGGTCTTCCTCGAACCGGTCAAGCCAGAAGAGCGGGATCATAGCGGCCGTCCCGCGGCGTCCTTCGCCTTGACTGTCGCGCCCTCGCCGACCGCCTCAATGATCGCCAGGAAGGCGCCGATGTCGGTGACGTGAAAGCGGGCGCAAGTTTCCCCGGCGTCGTTGTCGATCAGGATCACGCCGAAGTCCTGTCCATCGGTGATGATGGCGGCGCGGTCGCCGATCGGCAGCGCCGTCGAGGCCGGCGGCGCTGCCATGTAGAAGCCGCGGACGAAATCGAACTGGCGGCTGTTCTGCTCCTGCGTGTGGGTGATCAGCGGCCGGATGTCGGCGAGCTTCACACATTCAGCGTCGCCGGCGAGCCGGTCGCTCAACTCCCCCGCGAAGGCTGGCGCGCAGGCGAAAGCCGCCGCGAGCGCGACGGCGCGGAGCATGATCATGACAGATTGTCCTCTTGAGATTTGGCGCCCAAGCGCGGCGCCGGGCGCGCCCTATCGGCTGAACAATGTGTGGACGAACGGGCTCATCCATCCCGCCAGCATCTGCGTTCCGTAGGCCAGCAGGTGCAGGCCGTCCCCGGAAACGCGCTGGGCGACGTCGACCGGGCCGACGATCTGGAATGTTCCCGCCGCCGTCTCCGTCCCCGGACACGACGAGACCGGATAGGTGAAGGTGAAGGGCTGCGTGCCGCTGACATAGGGCAGCGTCGCGGTCGCCGTGACGTTGGTCACATTGTAGCCGCTCGGCGCCGCGCCCGCGATCGTGACCGGGAACGACTGGCCGATGACATAGAGCGTGTCGGCGGCGCCGCTCGATGCGCTCGCCGCGCCGGCGTTCAGGGTGATGGTATGGTTCGATAGCGACGCCACGGTCCCGATCGTCTGCGACGTCGTCGCGTCATAGATCGACACGCCGGGATGGACGTTGTTGACCGACGCGAGGGTGATCGTGGTCGCCGCAGACGCCCACGCCCCCGAGGCCGTCGTCGCGGCTGCGGGCTGATAGGTCGAGGAGGCGTTGAGCGTCGCCGTGACCACGTTTCCCGAGCAGGACAGCGCGGTCAGCGACACTGTGGGCATTCCCGACGTGGCGAAATATCCGAGATACGACGAGCCGCCCGGATTGTTGGTCGCGGTGTTGTTGATCGTCGTTCCGCCGAGGTTCGTCTGTCCGTTCAGGCCCTGGTAGTTCGGGCCGTCCTCGACCCATTTATCGATGTCGATGCAGGCCACGGCCCCGGGGAAGGCGGTGGCAAGATTGGATCGGCAATCGGTGTTGAATTGCTCGCGCTGCGCCTCGTCATAGGCGGCGGTCGCGTAGGCCCCGAACGGGATTTGGTTGACCGTGGTGGCGTCGTTGTCGGTCGATAAGACGAACGGATAGATGGTCGCCGCGAACCACTTTTGCGCTGCGCCGCCGACGCTCACGCCATAGGTCGAGATCATGCCGGCGAAATAGCTTTCCTCGTTCGCCGCCGAGACCGTGCCCGTCTTGATGTCGTTAACGCCAAAACCCCAGGCGACATGGGTGCAGTATTTCAGCAGCGAGCCGCGCACCTGCCAGTCGGCGCCGGTCGCGTTGGAGCCGGTGTCGGAATCGGAGCCGAGATTGATGGTGCCGAAGGTCGCGCCGACCCAGCGGTCAAACTGGCCGAAATGCGTCCCCGGATTGTAGCCGCCGTTGGCGATGTCATAAAAGCCATGCGTCCGGCTGTCGCCGACGAGGCATACAGAGGGCATCTGGGTATAGCCGAGCACGGCGACCGGCTTGTAGGGCGCACCGTAGTTGGTCGCCGAGCCGCCCCCGGTCCCGGCTGCCGACCCCGTCGTGGTCCAGCTTCCCGTCGCCGCGCAGCTCTGCGTCGCGTCCTGTCCGCTGGCGGCGGTGGTGTAGCCGAGCGCGAACTCACCGGCGCTGGACTCGTAGTGCGAGGCTGTAGAGCCGCCCGTCTCGTCCCAAGGCATGCCGCCGGCGGTGATGGTCCGATAGGCGCGAACCCAGAATTGCGCGCCGGCCGGGATGGCGATCGTGAGCGGGTCGGAGGCCAGATAGGAATCGTTGGCGATCGTCCCGGTGGTCGAGCCGGAAAAGGTCAGCGGCGTGCAGGTTCCGGCCGGATACTCGATCGAGGCCGTGATGGTGGTCGCGCCGCCCGGCGACTGCGACGTGCCGTGGTCGGCCCATCCCGTGCCGGCATAAATGAAGTCCGGCAGCACGACTTCGATCTGCGACACGCCGTCGTTCGCCCATTCCGGAGCGCGCGACATGGCCGCCAAAATTATGGTGTCCTTCTGATACGGGACTTCGGTCGGGCCGGCGACCGCGCCCCAATAAAGGGACGGCTGCGACTTGCCGAGCGTTCCATGGCCAAGCTGGGCGTGCGCCGGCCCCGCAAGCGCAAGGGCGGCGACGCAGAGCGCGGCGCGGATCATGGGATGCTCGCAATGGAGACAGCCATGGCGGCTGCGGTGCCCGTCGTCATTTCCACCCAGGAGGTCGCGGACCCCGGATTCGGCCATGTGCCGAAGGTCCCGCTGCTATAGGACACGCCCACATGATCCGAGCCGATGACGCCGTTCACGGCGTTGGAGCCGACAATCGAGCTGAAAGGCGACTGGGTGTTGGAGTTGAGAATGGCGTACCATTTTGCCGTCGTGTCGCTGGTCTGATTGCACTTCCAGTAGATATGGCCCTGCAAAAGCTGGAGCGACGTCGTAGCCGTCAAGGTGAACGAAACAGTCGCCGACGTATCGGCCGGGTTGTTGTTGTCGCTCATCTGCAACGTCGCCGGATTGTGGCGATGGTTCGTCGTGTCGTAGGCGTCCTGATAGATCGCGGCGTGGGCGGTCCCCGACCCGACTGTTTGCAAGACGCCGTAAAGAGTGTTGACCGCAAATGTCAGGGGCGCGACAAAAGGCGAGCAGTAAGTGTATGCCGAGCCAGCCGAGGTTCCGCCCGCGCCAATCTGTGTTCCGATCGGATCGAGAGGGAAGTACAACCCCGAATAGGCTTGGGCCCCGGCCATTCCAGGATTTGCGCCGCCGCCCGAGCCCGACCCGCAAGCCGAGCCGGTATCCTGGACGCCGGACGCCGACCATTGCAGGCAGTCGCCGGACGTGATTGCGCCGTTCTGCTTGGTGTAGGCGCCGGACGATCCCGGCGCGGTCGCCAGCGGGGTCAGCGCGCCCGTGGCAGGCGTGACGCCGCTGTCCTGGATGATCTTGCCCGTCGTGCCGTTGTAGGTCGCCAGGTCGCCAGACGTCGAGGACGACGGCCCGGAAACGTTCCCCGAGCCTGCTCCGCAGGCCGAGCCGGTATCCTGGACGCCGGATGCCGACCATTGCAGGCAATCGCCGGACGTGATTGCGCCGTTCTGCGGCGCCGGACGATCCCGGCGCGGTCGCCAGCGGGGTCAGAGC
>NZ_JBKQOT010000030.1:0-5724 GCF_052145395.1 Roseiarcus sp. | reverse complement strand
AGTCTCCACACCGACGAGCTCATGGGCGCCGTCGTCGCACACGATGGCGGAATCCGGACCGAACGGCGCATCAGTCACTGTTTCATCATGGACGTGCCCACCCACCCCGACCCGCTCATCATCACCGACGCGGCCGTCAACATCGCCCCCGATCTCGAGGCCAAGATCGACATCGTCCAGAACGCGATCGACCTTGCGCATGCGATGGGCGCGCCCGGGGTGCGCGTCGCGATTCTGAGCGCCATGGAGACCGTGACGGCGAAGGTTCCCTCCACGATCGAAGCCGCGGCGCTTTGCAAGATGGCGGAACGGGGCCAGATCACTGGCGCGGTTCTCGATGGCCCGCTCGCTCTGGACAATGCGATCAGCCCCAAAGCGGCGGCGATCAAGAAGATCGTGTCGCCCGTCGCCGGGCGCGCGAACAGTCTCGTGGTTCCGGACCTCGAGGCTGGCAACATGCTCACAAAGAGCCTGTCGTTTCTGGCCGACGCGGACGCCGCCGGAATCGTGCTCGGGGTCCGCGTGCCGGTCATCCTGACGAGCCGGGCCGATTCGCTCGTGACGCGACTAGCGTCCTGTGCGGTCGCCGTGATGGCCGCCGCCGCCCGGCGTAAAGCCGCGGCGCCTTCCATTCATTGAGAGGCGACAATGATTGACGATGCGCACTCGGGCTTGCTACTGGCCGGGCGGAAGGCGGCGGTCTTCGGCATCGCTAACGAGCACTCCATCGCTTACGGCTGCGCCAAGGCGCTCCGTTCTGTCGGAGCCGACATCGCAGTCTCCTGGCTGAACGAGAAGGCGCGCCCCTTCGTTGAACCCCTCGCTCGAGAGCTCGAGACCGAGGTCGCCGGCGAAGTCGATGTTTCCGCTCCGGGCCAGCTGGAGGCGATGTTCGAGCAGATTCGCGCGCGCTGGGGCAGGCTGGACATCCTTGTCCATTCGATCGCCTTCGCGCCCAAGGCCGACCTTCAAGGCGGCCTGCTCAATTGCTCCGCCGAGGGCTTCGCGAAAGCGATGGACGTTTCGTGCCATTCCTTCCTCCGAATGGCGAAGCTCGCCGCGCCGTTGATGACGAATGGCGGCTCGATGTTCGCGATGAGTTACCTCGGCGCCGACCGAGTCGTTCCGAACTACAGTGTGATGGGACCGGTCAAGGCGGCGCTGGAGTCGACCTGCCGCTATCTCGCGTACGAACTTGGCCCGCAGAAAATCCGCGTCCACGCCATTTCTCCCGGACCCCTGAAGACGCGCGCCGCCTCCGGACTGAAGGACTTCGAGTTTCTCTTGAACGAGGCGGCGCACCGGGCGCCGCTCGGCGAACTCGTCGACATCATGGACGTGGGGTTCACCTGCGCCTTTCTCGCCACGCCCTTCGCCAGACGGGTCACCGGCGGGACCGTCTATGTCGACGGCGGCGTCAACCTGATCGCGTGAGGGCGCCATGGCCGATTGCATCTCCGTCATCAACGCCGGATCCTCCAGCATCAAGTTCGCGATCTACGAGGCCAAGCCCGAAGCGCCCGGCCTCTTTCGCGGCCAGATCGAAGGGATTGGCGTCGAGCCGCATCTGAGGGTTCTCGACGCGCATGGCGATGCGATCGAGGACCGTGCGCTTCCGAATGGCCTCGACCACGCCGGCGCAACAGAAGAAATCCTAAGCGTCGGGCGCGAATTGATCGCCGGCGCGAACATCATCGGCCTCGGGCATCGCGTCGTGCACGGCGGCGTGCGCTACGACGCCCCGGCGATTGTGGACGCCGGCGTGATCCACGCCCTCGAAAGGCTAACCCCGCTTGCGCCGCTGCACCAGCCGCACAATCTCGCGCCGATCCGGGCGATCATGGCGCTCGCGCCGCAGATTCCGCAGGTCGCGTGTTTCGACACGGCCTTTCATCGCACGCAGACGACGGTCGCGCAGGCCTTCGCCCTGCCTCGCAGCTATTTCGATGCGGGTGTCCGCCGTTATGGCTTCCACGGCCTGTCCTACGAGTACCTGGTCGCGCGTATGCGCGAGATCGCGCCCGAAGTGGCGGGCGGGCGCTTAGTCATCGCCCATCTCGGGAATGGCGCAAGCATGTGCGGCGTGAGCGGAGGAAGGAGCGTAGCGAGCACCATGGGGTTCACCGCGCTCGACGGCCTTGTCATGGGGACGCGCTGCGGCGCGATCGATCCCGGCGTCATCCTGTACATGCTCCAGGAACAGGGCCTGGACGCGACCGCGATCGAAACTGTCCTTTACCGCAAGTCGGGCTTGCTTGGCGCGTCGGGCATCTCGTCGGACATGCGAGCCTTGCGGGCCTCTGCAGCGCCCGCCGCGCTCGAGGCCATCGCGCTGTTCGTCTATCGCGTCGTCCGTGAGTTGGGCTCGCTGGTCGCAAGCCTTCGCGGAATCGACGCGCTCGTCTTCTCGGGAGGGATCGGCGAGCACGATGCGGCGACCCGCGCCGAGGTGGTGCAAGCCTGTTCGTGGACTGGCATGGTTCCCGACGATGAACGCAATGCAAGGAGCGAGCTTCGCATCAGCGCTGACGGCTCCCCGGTTTCGATCTGGGCGGTTCCGACGGACGAAGAGCGGATGATCGCCCGGCACACGGCTGCGCTGCTGCGGTGAGTTGCGACGACTCGCGTCAAGTCGAGTTGTCAATGATCATCGAAACGGAACCTGGGCTGAATGGAAAAGGGACATCTGTATTGAGTACGCGCCCATATCGGAGCGTTCGCCTCGAGAAACCATCTCCTTGCCCAAGGGGACGTTGACGGCTGCCGTTGCGGATCGCGACCGCGAGCCTCGTAAGTCGGCAAGTAGGAGGATGCCGCACAAAGAACAGTCCCTCCGGTCGGTACGACTTCTTCGTGCGACGGATCGCCGTCGGCCATCGTGGCGGGCAGAAACTATCGAGGCGGGAACTGTTACCCTCCTCTGCTCGCTCAGGTCGAGCGCGAGGCCGCCCGCTCTTCCGCCGGGCCGACCGCATGGCTCAAATTGAGCGCGCAATTGATGAGGCCGACATGGCTGTAGGCTTGGGGAAAATTGCCGAGCATACGGCCATTCGCGGGATCGAACTCCTCCGCAAGCAAGCCCACGTCGTTGCATCGACCGAGCAAGCGCTTGAAAAGCCTCTCGGCGTCGTCGTAGCGGCATTGCAAGACATAATTGTCCACCAGCCAAAAACTGCACGCCAGAAACGCCCCCTCGCCCGGCGGGAGGCCGTCGCTGGAGTCCTCGGTTTCGTACCGCAGAACGAATTCGTTCTCGACAAGCAACTTCTGCTCGATCGCGCGGAGCGTCCCCTGAACCCTCGGATCGTTCGCCGGCAGAAAGCCGACAAGTGGGATCAGGAGCAGGCTCGCGTCCAGCCGCTTCGAGTCGTAGCTCTGCACGAAGCTGTTGAGATCGCGGTCGAACCCGCGCTCACAGACCTCGGCGCGGATCTCCTCCGCCATTGCGCGCCAACGGTCCCCCGGCTCCTCGAAGGCCTTCACCCCAACCTCATTCGCAGCGCGGTCGAAAGAGACCCAGGCCATCACCTTGGAATGTACGAAGTGCCGCCGTCCGCCGCGCACCTCCCAAATCCCTTCATCGGGCTGCCGCCAGGCTTCCGCGAGATACTCGAGGATCAGCGGGCGTAAAGACTTGCCGCGCTCGGACGGCCCCATGCCCGCCTTGTACGTCTGAAACGCGGCGTCCGCGATCTCGCCGAAGACATCGATCTGCATCTGATCGCTGGCGGCGTTTCCGATCCGCACCGGCGAAGAATTTTCGTAGCCCTTGAGCCAGGGCAGGGTCAATTCCGGCAACCACCGCTCCCCTCCCACCCCGTACATGATCTGCACCTGGTGCGGGCTTCCCGCGACCGCCCGGAGAAACCAATCACGCCAGGCGCGCGCTTCATCGCGGTATCCGAGCTTCATCAAGGCCAGGATCGTGAACGTGGCGTCCCGCAGCCAGCAGTAGCGGTAGTCCCAGTTCCTGACCCCGCCGATCTCTTCGGGGAGGGAAGTGGTCGCGGCGGCGACAATTCCGCCTGTTGGCTCGTAAGTGAGAGCCTTCAGCGTAATGAGCGAGCGTTTCACGGTCTCGGTCCAGGGGCCGACTTCAGGGCACCGGCCGCTCCATTCCCGCCAGAAGGTCTCGGTGCGCTCCAGCGATTCGAACGGGTCGATCGCGCCCGGCGGTCCCCCGACCGACCCGCAGTAGGAAAGGACGAAGGCGACGGATTGGCCTTCGTCGACTGCAAATTCACCGACGGTCTTGAGGTCTTCGCCGCGGAGCGCGACCTGACTTCGCAAGATGAGGCGCTCGGGACCGGCGACGGCGCTGATCGCCCCGTCAAAGAGACGGCTGACCCATGGAACCGTCGCTCCATAATTGAACCGGGCGAGATACTCGGTGCGAAAGTCCACGCGTCCCGATCGGCCCATGACGATGCGCACCAGGTCGGCCCCATCCGCCGGAGGCATGAAATCGACAATCGCGGCCGATCCGCTCTCGGTTTGAAACTCGGTTTCGAGGACGAGCGTGCCCGGTCGATACCGGCGCTTCACGGCGATCGGAGCCTGGGTCGGAGCGATCAGCCACCGGCCGTTCTCCGGCTCGCCGAGCAGCGCGGCGAAGCACGCCGCCGAGTCGAAGCGGGGCCAGCACAGCCAGTCGATCGAGCCGTCGGAACCGACCAGAGCCGCCGACTTGCAGTCGCCGACGATGGCGTAATCTTCTATTCGCGAAGCCATGGATCCTCCGACGCAGCCCGACGTGAAACCGTGCCGAGGGCTGCGCGGTTCGAAGCGGATGGTGAGTGGATGGCCTTTTTATGACGGCGCCAGCAGAAGAGGGGCTCGAAACGTTACAGCCGCGCGCGCTTCTCTTGGGCCCGTCGCCAGGAGCTATTTCCGGCCAACATAACAAGACCGCAGCCAGCCATCATGCGAAAGGCGACGAATGGAACGGGCGCTGGGCGTCTGTCCGGCTGAGCCTTCGGGGCGCTCGGTGGCGCGCGCAATTCGGAGCGGGCAGCTTCGCTGAACTCCCTCAAGACGTCGCTCCATTTGGCGCCCTCCGGCTTCATCACGTCGCGCAGGTCGCTCAGCGACCTGTTCGGTTGGTGATAGGTCGCGACGATCACGCTCATCAACGTTTCGGCGCGCGTCACCGTCCGCGGCATTGACCAGACTCGCATGCGGCCGAGCATCGACTGCGGGGCTCCGAAGGACTTTTGGTCAAAGGGGTGGCCATCGCGCTCCTCGAAGACCTCGTTCTTCTACGCACAGAACGGGCGCAAGAACGACCGTGCGTTCAACCGACGGGTCGCCGAGCAAGTTGAACGGGATCGTAGAAAAGACCCGCGCGCGAAGCTCATCCTCGAAGCCTCCCTGACCAACGTCATCGCCGACCCGATCTGCGCTCATATGAACCAACGTATGGGCGCCGCGGTCGATCGTTTCGTTTTGGAACCTGCACGCACAATCGCGTCAGCTTCGCACAAAATCTAAATTCATAACCAAACCCGGACCGGGACCGCGGTCTGCAGGCGATCCGCGAGGCCAAAGCGTACCCACGCGACGGCTTCGGCACAGAGGAGTTCAACGTCATGCTGGCTCGTGGGTTGGAATTCGCCGCTACGATTGCGGCGAGGGTGGCGACGATGTCGGTCCCCCTGCTGCTTCGAGCGAGCTCCACGGCGCTGGTCATCTCGGTCGCGACCTACGCGACTGCGCAGCCCGCGC
>NZ_JBKQOT010000029.1:0-3547 GCF_052145395.1 Roseiarcus sp. | reverse complement strand
GTTCGCTCCCATTTTGACTGATCAACCTTGACAGTTTTTCGAGAGTTTGTAAATATGCTTACGATCTTGGCGCTTGCTAAAGGGAAAAGTGCCAAGTCGCGGGAGGCGCCTCTTGATGAGCATGGATATCTTTCGCGACGATGCGCTTGCCGAAAAATCGATTCTTGTGACAGGCGGAGGCGGCGGTCTCGGCCTCGAGATCGGCAAAGCCCTCGCAACAAAGGGCGCAAAGGTTCACATCTGCGGCCGCCGCCCACAAGTGCTCGAGGAGGCGGCGAATACGATCTCCGAAGGCGCGGCTGTCCCCGCGTCCCATCATGTCTGCGACGTGCGCGACGCCGATCAGGTGGAGTCCATGATGGACGAAATCTGGGCTGAGGGGCCGCTGACCGGACTCCTCAACAACGCCGCCGCAAATTTCATCGCCCCCACCAAAGACCTCAGTCCGCGCGGCTTTCGCGCCGTGACTTCGACAGTCATGGACGGCAGCTTCCATGCGACGCTCGCCGCAGGAAAGCGATGGATCGCAAATGGTCAGAAGGGGTCGGTCGTCAGCAATCTGGTGACCTGGGTGTGGACAGGATCGGCTTTCGTCGTGCCCTCAGCGATGGCTAAGACCGCCCTCCACGCGATGACCATGTCGCTTGCGGTCGAATGGGGACGTTACGGCATTCGGCTCAACGCCACGGCGCCCGGACCGTTTCCGACCGAAGGCGCGTGGGAGAAGCTGAACCCGATACCGGATGTGTCTTCCTCGGCGACGCGCGCCGACGCGGTGCCTTTCGGGCGGTACGGCCAAATGCAGGAGCTTCAGAACCTCATCATTTTCCTGTTCTCCGACGCGTGCGACTATCTCACCGGGCAGACGATCGCCATTGACGGCGGCCAGCATCTCGCGGGTCCTGCAACTTTCGCGGATCTCACCGCGCTCACCGACGATCAGTGGCGCACGGCGCGCGAGGCCATCGAGCGCTCCACACAGCGCGACAAGGCGCAGCGCGCCGCGGGCGCCCAGTCGGGAACCGACCGATGATCGAACGCTCCCTGTTCACCGAAGAGCACGAGATCTGGCGGGCCTCGGTCCGCCGCTTCGTCGAGGCGGAGATCGTTCCGTATCACGCGAAATGGGAGGAAGAGGGCATCGTTCCCCGCGATCTCTGGCTGAAGGCCGGGGCGCAGGGCCTGCTCTGCTGCACCGTTCCGGAAGAATACGGCGGCCTCGGCCTCGACTATCTCTTCGATGTGGTCGTGTTCGAGGAGCTTTGGCGTGTCGGGGCCAGCGGGCCCGGCTTTCTCATCCATACCGATCTCGTCGCGACCTACATCCTTTCGTTCGGCACCGATGCGCAGAAGCGCGAGTGGCTGCCCAGAATGGTCAAGGGCGAGGCGATCGGATCCCTCGGCATGACCGAGCCCCATGCGGGGAGCGACCTCAAGGCCATTCGGACGCAGGCGCGGCGTGACGGCGACGATTATGTGATCAATGGCCAGAAGGTTTTCATTTCCAACGGCCAGCTCTGCAATGTCATCGTGCTTGCGACGAAGACGGATTCGGGCGCGGGCGCCAGCGGCGTTACGCTCTTCCTTGTGGAGTCGAACCGGCCCGGCTTCACAAGGGGCCGCAATCTCGAAAAGCTCGGCATGAAGGCGCAGGACACCTCGGAGCTGTTCTTCGAGGACGTTCGTATCCCCGCATCGAACATGCTTGGGCCCGCGGGCAAGGGCTTCGCTCTCATGATGACCAAGCTGCCGCAGGAGCGGCTCGCGCAGGCCATCCGCTCAGCGACCGTCACCGAAACGGTCATTGAGTGGACGGCCGACTACACGGCCGGACGCAAGGCGTTCGGTCAGACGATCGCGGACTTTCAGAACACCCAGTACGTGCTTGCTGACCTGAAGGCGCGGGCGACGATGGCGCGCGTTTTTACGGACAAGTGCATCGAGCTCTTCCTGAACGACAAACTCGACGCGGTGGACGCAGCGATGGCGAAGCTGGTGACCTCCGAGCTTCACTGCGAGGCCGTCGACAAGTGCCTGCAGCTGTTCGGCGGCTGGGGCTATATGTGGGAATATCCGATCTGTCGCGCCTATGCCGACGCGCGTGTCGTCAAGATCGCGGGCGGCTCGGTCGAGGTGATGAAGACGATCATCGCGCGCGACATGTTCAAGGGTCGGTTGCCAGCGAGGTCGCCCAGAGGATGAGCAAGCGGCCCCTCACCGAGGGCAAGCCCTCGACGCGCGACCTCAACACTGGACTGCGCTTCGGCTTCCTGATCCACGACGTGTCTCGACTGCGGCGCGTTGCCGTGGACAGGGCGTTGAAGCCATTGGGCATCACCCGCGCGCAGTGGTGGGTTCTGGCCTTTCTCTCCCGTCGGGATGGAATGACGCAGACGGCCCTCGCCGCGGACCTCGATCTCACCAAGGTCGCGATTGGCGGGTTGCTTGATCGCATGGAAAGCGCCGGCTTCGTCGAGCGTCGCGCGGACGAGCACGATGGCCGCGCGCGGCGGGTCTATCTGACCCGCGCGGGATCCAAGATGGTCAGCGCCATCCGAGCAAGCGTCGAAACGGTCGAGATGGAGATCCTCAGCCGCATCTCGAACGCCGAACTCGAACAGGCGATGGAGACGCTTCGAACGCTCAAGGAGACGGTGCTCGAAATGCTCGGCGCCGACGCCGAGAGCAGCGAGAGCGCTGACACCGAAACATTCAGTTGAGAGGAGATCGCTCTTGCGTGGACTGAAGGACAAGGTCGCAGTCGTCACCGGCGGCGGACAGGGAATCGGACGGGCCCTAACCCTCAGGCTTGCGGAAGAAGGCTGCAAGGTCGCCGTCTTCGACCTCAAGCCGGAAGCCGCAAAGGAGACGGAGGCGCTTGCGCCGAAGGGTTTGGTCACGAGCTACGAGCTTGACGTTGGGGACTATGCCGCGGTGGCGGCGGCGGCTGCCAGGGTCGAGGCGGAACTGGGGCCGATCTGGGCGCTCGTCAACAACGCAGGCTGGGACCGCCCCGCCCCGTTCCTCTCGACCGACAAAGCGCTGTGGGACAAGATCGTCCATATCAATCTTTACGGGCCGTTCAATACGCATCATGTGATCGCGCCACTCATGGTGAAGCGCGGCGGCGGCCGCATCATCAACATCGCCTCCGACGCAGCGCGGGTCGGGACGAGCAACGAAGCGGTCTATTCGGCGTGCAAGGGCGGCCTCATCAGCTTCACGAAGTCGGTGGCGCGGGAACTCGCGAGCAAGGGCGTCCTGCTCAACGTCGTCTGTCCGGGGCCCACCAACACGCCGATGATGGCGACGGTGCTCGGCGAAGGCGAGCAAGCGGTCAAGTGGAAGGACGCGATGGTTCGCGGCATCCCGCTGAAACGGATGGGCGAGCCGGAAGACTATGCCGGCATCGTCGCCTTTCTCGCCTCCGACGACGCGTCCTTCATGACCGGACAGACCATTTCGGTCGCCGGCGGCATGAACATGCTCTGAACCTGGAGAAGATCCCGATGACCAACGCCCCCGCGTTCGACGACATTCTCTATGA
>NZ_JBKQOT010000028.1:0-2678 GCF_052145395.1 Roseiarcus sp. | reverse complement strand
GACGAGCGCGGCGCGAAGGAGACCTTCCATGGCAAGCGATTTCGATCTTACCGGGCGCGTTGCGATTATCACCGGGGGCAATGGCGGAATCGGCCTCGGCATGGCGAAGGCGCTCGCACGCGCCGGCTGCGCCGTTTCGATCTGGGGCCGCAATGCCGAGAAGAACCGCGTCGCGCTCGCCGAGCTGCGTGAATGGGGAGCGCGTTTCGAGGCGCGGACCTGCGACGTCACCGATCGCATGGGCGTCGAGGACTCCTTTGCCGGAACGCTTCAAGCTTTCGGAAGGGTGGACGGCTGCTTCGCCAACGCAGGCATGGGGGCCTCGGGTCAGCAGTCCTTCGTCGACCGGTCCGAGGATGAATGGCGAAGCATGTTCGCGACCAATCTCGACGGCGTCTTCCATGTTTTCCAGGTTGCCCTCCGGCATATGATCAAGCGCGCCAACGGCGGTGACCGCTTTGGTCGGATCGTGGCGACGTCGAGCCTCGCCTCGTTGTTCGGAATGCCGCGCGGCGAGCACTACGCCGCGACCAAGGCGGCGCTCAATGAGCTTGTCCGCACGCTCGCGGTCGAGCATGCCCGCTACGGCGTCACAGCCAACGCGATCTTGCCGGGGTGGATCAAGACCGACATGAGCGCCGACTTTATGGGCAACGAGAAGTTCGTTGGCGCCATGATGCCACGGATCCCCATGCGCCGATTTGGCAATCCTGAGGATTTTGGCGGTATCGCGGTCTATCTGATGAGCGCGCTGTCGTCCTATCACACCGGCGACTGTCTGATTATCGACGGCGGCTTCAGCAAGTTCTGAGCCCGTCCCAAGCGCCGCGCGGGCGAGCGCTCATCAAAGGCCACCCTGCGTGGGAGCGGCGGAACGCTGCGGCGAACCATCTGGTATCCAGTTGATCCGGATCATTTTGCAACTTTGCCTTAGGGCTATGCTGCGGCGGTTTTGGCTTTGAGGAGGAACGCCGGCTCGGGGTGTACGGAGGGGCCTGTGGGTCACAGGCCTGAAAAGGGCGGTGCGCTGACCACCCGCTCCCGGCGCCGCGTTCTCGGGCGTTCGATCGGACGGATGGCCACCCGTCGTTGAGGCGGCGCAGCGACCGCACTATTCGGCGACGAACTAACCTGGATAGGGCCGGGCAATGACAGCAATCAAGGCCAACGGCATCACGATTGAATACGAAGAGATCGGTCCGCCTGACGCCCCGGTTATCCTGCTGATCATGGGCCTCGGAATGCAGCTGATCGCTTGGCCGCAGCCGTTTTGCGAGGGTCTTGCCGCACGCGGCTTTCGCGTCGTCCGCTTCGACAATCGTGATGCAGGGCTTTCGACCCGGATGCCGCCCGTTGGTGCGCTCGCATCCACTGCGATGATGGCCCGGGCATTTCTCGGCCTGCCGGTTCGTTCACCGTATACACTTGACGACATGGCGCGCGACACGGTCGGGCTCATGGACGCGCTTGGAATAGGCCAGGCCCATGTCGTCGGCGCCTCGATGGGCGGTATGATCGCGCAGATCGTCGCCATCGAGCATCCGGAGCGCGTCAAGAGCCTGACGTCAATCATGTCGACGAGCGGCGACCGCGCTTTGCCGGGCCCCAAGGGCAACGTGCGGCGCGCGCTGCTTCGTCCACGCCCGCGCAATGAGGTGGCGGCGGTCAATCGCACGATGGAGATGCTCCGTCTCATCGGCGGCGGCCACTATCCGCTCACGGAGGCGGAGCTTCGCGCGAGGGTCGAGCGCTCGGTTCGCCGAAGTTACCGGCCCGACGGCTTCAGGCGTCAGCTGATCGCCATCCAGGCCGCGCCGGGCCGGGCGCGGAAGCTTCGGGGCGTTCGCGCGCCGACCCTTGTCCTGCACGGCTCCCACGACCCTTTGGTCCCGTTGGCTGGAGGAGAACATACCGCAGCGAACATCCCCGGGGCGCGCCTGCGCGTGGTGCCTGGGATGGGTCACTCTTTGCCCGAGGCGCTGATCCCGCTGCTTGTCGACGAGATCGCCGGGCACTGTTTGAAGGTCGAGAACGCGACGCAAATGAGAGACGCGCCTGTCGCCGGGAGTTCGTCGTGAAACGTCTATCCTTGGGTGACGCGCTCTTTCTCTACGCCGAGACGCCCGAGACGCCCATGCACGTCGCCAGCGTCACGATCTTCAGACCGACGATGCAGCGGGACGATCTCTTCGCCCGCTTCCGCGAGCACGTAGCGTCCCGACTCGATCTCCTGCCTTCAAGTCGCCGCCGCCTTGAGCCGACGCCGCTCGGCATCGACCACCCGGTCTGGGTTGTCAAAGAGGCCTTGGACCTCGACTATCACATCCGTCACCAGGCGCTGCCGAAGCCCGGCGGCATGGAGGAGTTGCGGACTCTGATCGGACGGCTGCACGCCATCCCGCTCGACCGCAGCCGTCCGCTATGGGAGTACCATTTCATCGAAGGACTCGAGGGGGACGCGTTCGCCGTCTACGTCAAGGTTCATCACAGCAGTATGGACGGGCTCGCGGGCATAGCGACGCTCGGCGTCACTTACGATTTTGCACCGGGCGCGGAACGCGAAATTCTGTCTGAGAGGACTGTCCCTGCGGACGACGAGCCGTCCGATTACATCGAGCTCACCAGCACCGCTGTCGGCGATTTCCTCCGACAGGGCTGGCGGGCAATCACATCCCTGC
>NZ_JBKQOT010000027.1:0-19354 GCF_052145395.1 Roseiarcus sp. | reverse complement strand
CGTGGTTCGCAACCTCACTCTGCCCAAGCGTCGGTCGCTATCCACCTCCCCATGGGATCTTATGTGAGGTCGCCCTCCGTGACGCCCAACTCTCGCGTCGGCGACCTCACATAACCCTCCAGATTCTCGTTTAAGCGGACCCGAACATTCTCTATCCTCTCATTGATGATCAGCGTCTTCGACCTGTTCAAGATCGGAATCGGCCCGTCCTCATCGCACACCGTCGGTCCGATGAAAGCGGCGCACGCCTTCGCCGAAGGGCTCGCGCGGTCGGGCGCAATCGGACGCATCGAGACGGTCGGGGTCACCCTCTATGGCTCGCTCGCCTTCACCGGACGCGGCCACGCGACGGACAAGGCGGTCGTCCTGGGTCTCAGCGGCCTCCAGCCGGAGACGGTCGATCCGGACGCCGTGGACAGGCTCGCCGCGTCGGTGCGCGAGAACCGGCGTCTCCTCCTCGCAGGACGCCGCCCGATCGCCTTCGACCCGGAGCGCAATATCGTCTTCGACGTGGTCAACCCGCCGCCGCGCCATCCCAATACGCTCCGCCTCGTCGCCTGGGACGCCCAAGGCGCGCCGGTCGCGGACGAGACCTGGCTGTCGATCGGCGGCGGGTTCGTCGTCCGCGACGGCGACGCGACGGTCGCTGCGGAGGAGGACGGGCGCGCTCCCTATCCGTTCCGTTCGAGCGCCGAGCTTTTGGCGCTCGGGCGGAAGACGGGGCTCTCGATCGCCGACCTCCAGGGCGCCAATGAGGCCGCGCTGCGCCCGGCCGAGGCGGTCGAAGGCCACGTTGGGAAAATTCTCGCCGCCATGTTCGGCTGCATCGAGCGGGGTCTCGCGCATTCGGGGCCTCTGCCCGGGGGCTTGAGCGTCGAGCGGCGCGCGCAGGCGATCCACGCGCGCCTTATCGAGAACGCCCACCGCAACGCGCGTCCGGCGCACGAGATCATGGATTACGTCAGCGTCTATGCGCTCGCGGTCAACGAGGAGAACGCAGCGGGCGGACGCGTCGTGACCGCGCCGACCAACGGCGCGGCCGGCGTCGTCCCGGCGGTGCTGCGCTACTACCGCGACCATTGCGAGGGCGCGACCGCCAAAGGGTTGTCGGATTTCCTGATGACGGCGACGGCGGTCGGCGGCCTTTTCAAGCTCAACGCCTCGATTTCAGGGGCCGAGGTCGGCTGCCAGGGGGAGGTCGGCGTCGCCTCGTCGATGGCCGCGGCGGGCCTCTCAGCCGCGCTCGGCGGGTCGAACGGCCAGATCGAGAAC
This sequence comes from Roseiarcus sp., assembly GCF_052145395.1. Taxonomy (NCBI): domain Bacteria; kingdom Pseudomonadati; phylum Pseudomonadota; class Alphaproteobacteria; order Hyphomicrobiales; family Roseiarcaceae; genus Roseiarcus; species Roseiarcus sp. Next base: position 18,082 of record NZ_JBKQOT010000027.1, on the reverse strand, counting down.
GCCGCCGAGATCGCGATGGAGCATCACCTCGGCATGACCTGCGATCCGGTCGCCGGGCTCGTCCAGATTCCCTGCATCGAGCGCAACGCCTTCGGCGCCGTCAAGGCGATCGCCGCCGCATCGCTCGCCCTCCATGGCGACGGGCGGCACCGCGTGTCGCTCGACAGCGTGATTGCGACCATGCGCCAGACGGGCGCCGACATGCAGTCGAAATACAAGGAGACGTCTCTCGGGGGGCTCGCGGTCAATTTCGTCGAGTGCTGACGGCCGGCGACCTCACCAGGTCGAGAAATGCGCCTCGACCTTGGCCAAAAACTTCTTCCGGCGCTCCGGCTTGGTGTGGTTCATGTCGTAATGGGCGAGATAATCGCAGCGCGCGCCGGGGGCGCAGATGCCGCGCAACGAGCGCGTCAAGAAGCGCCGCGGCGGGTCGCCCATCAGGATGGTCAGCACGCGGCTGCCGCCATAGGTGCACACGACCCCGAGCCGCTTGATGTTGGTGAGGGTCGGGACGTAGTCGCCGTTCTCCTTGAGGCTGAAGCTGACGCCGGGCACGAAAACCCTGTCGACGAAGCCCTTGAGGATTGCCGGAAAGCCCATGTTCCAGACCGGAAAGGCGAAGACGAGCGCTTCGGCGGCGAGCAGCCGGTCGACGTAGGGCCCGACGTTGCGGCGGTTGACCTTGACGTCATGGTACTCGATCCGCTCCTCGCGGCCCATGACCGGGTCGAATTTTTCCGCGTACAGGTCGCAGTCGTCGACGTTGTGGCCGCGGGCCTTCAGCGTCCGCACGATCATATCGTGGAGACCGCCCGAAAAGCTCGTCTCGACCGGATGGGCGTAGAGGACGAGGATGCGCATCGCGCGCTCAGACCTGCGCGGCGAGCGCGCGCGCCTCGAGCCCGGGGAACAAAAAATTCTTGCCGGCCGAATAGTCGAAGGCGGGGTCCTCCCAGGCGATCATCTTGCCCGGATTGAGAAGCCCCTGCGGATCGGTCTCGCGCTTGAAGGCGAGTTGGGTCGCGTCGGTCTGCTTCATGCCGCCCTCCTCGAGCGTATAGCGGTGCGGGTTGAACACCATCGCGCCCATCGCTTCGTGCTCGTTCATGATCTCCTGAAGCCGCTCCTCTGTCGAGAAGCGCACCATCGGCAGACCGGCGAAGCCGACGCGGCCGTTGAAGCGGATGATCTCCAGGTGGCCGAGCACCTCGTCGCGGAATATTTCATGGATGCGGCTGATCAGGGAAAGCCCTCTGTCCTCGGGATAGCGGATTTGGAGATATGTGATTGCCGGGTCGACCCTCAACGCACGCAAGGTCGTGTGGTTCCAGGCGAGCTCGTAATTCGGCGGCAGGCCGGTAAGGGTGTCTTTGGCGGCGCGGCTCGAGACGAACAGGATTCCCGCGCCCCTGACCGGCCGGGTGAAGGCTTCGAGCGCGTCGAGCGCATGCGGCGCCACCATGGCGAGCACGACGCTCTTGCCCTCGGGGATGATCGCGCGGTGGCGAAGGAAATAGCGGCTCGGCGCCGGCGCGGCGACCACGGTCACAAGCTTCTTGAGAATGCCGTCCTGCTGGCCGAGCGCGTAGCCATAGGCCGCGGCGGCGTCGAACGAATCGAAGCCGACGATGACGTCGACCCAGTCATAGGCGGCGGTCAGGGGCGCCTCGACCTCCGTGATGACGCCGTTGGTGCCGTAGGCGTGGACCGCCTTGTGGAGATCGGCGCCGGTCAGCTCCAGCGTGCGCGGCTCGCTCTCCATCGTCATGACGCGCAGGCGAAGGACGTTGCCGAAGTCGCGCAAGCCCCCCCACGTGATCGAGCCGACCCCGCCCGAGCCGCCGGCGATGAAGCCGCCGATCGACGCGGTCGCCCGCGTGGACGGGAACATCCGCAGCTCCTGTCCCGACGGCGCCGCGGCCTTGTCGATATCGATGAGCAGCGCGCCGGGCTCGGCGACGACCCGTCCGGGAGAGATGTCGAGAATTGTGTTCATCTCGATCAGGTTCAAGAGAACCCCGCCGGTCAGCGGCATCGCCTGGCCATAGTTGCCCGTTCCGGCGCCGCGCGGCGTCACGGGGACGCCGAGCTTATGGGCCGCGGCAAGAACCGTCGCGACTTCCGCTTCGCTCCGCGGGCTGACGACGAGGTCCGCCGTCACGTGCTCGAGCTCCCGCTTCAGCACGGGCGAATACCAGTAGAAGTCGCGGCTCTTCTGCTTCACCAGGACCGGATTGTCCTCGCACTTGATCGCCCCGATCAGGGCGCGGAAGGCGGCGATGTCGTAAGTCTTGGTCACGAGGCAATCCCCAGGGCTTCCAGTTCGGCGTAGTCGGGCGGAGGCGGCGGCCGGCGGCCGGCGCGCAGCACGACGCGGTCGGCCTGCGGTCGGGCGAAGAGCTGGGTGAACTCGCGCGCGTCGGTCAGGATCAGGTCCGCCGGCGCGCCGGGCCGGACGCCGTCGAGCCCGAGCCCCATCGCCTTCGCCGGCGCTTCGCGAACGGCCGGCGCCCACCGCGCAAAGGGATAATCGAGATGGAGGACGCGCACGCCTTCGCGCCAGACTTCGAGCATGTCGAGATCGCCATAGGCGTAGAACGGGTCGCGCACGTTGTCGCTCGCGATCATCACGTTGACGCCCGCGTCGCTGAGTTCGTGCAGCGCCGTCACGCCGCGCCAGCGCGGCGTGCGCCCGGCTTGCCGGTCCTGAAGGAAGAGATTGCACATCGGCAGCGAAACCACGCTGAGGCCGGCGCGGGCGCAAAGCTCGACGGCGCGCTTGTGTTCGTCGTCCGGCTGGACGGCGAGCGAGCAGCAATGGCCGACGAGGATGCGGCCGGGAAAACGGCGCCCGAGCGCCGTCTCGGCGATGACGCTGAGCGACCGCGCCTCCGGGTCCGCGGATTCGTCGACGTGGAAGTCGAGGTCCCAGCCCTTGCGCTCGGCGAGCGCGAACAAGGCGTTCAGTCCCTCGCTGAGCTCCGGGACCATGAAGGTGACGGCGCCGAGCACGCCGGTTCCGTGGGCGTCCAGCATCGCCACGACGTCCGCCATGTGCGTCTCGTCGAGAGCGGATTCGATCTTGAAGAGCGGGGCGGCCTGAAGCTCGATGCGGCCCTTCCAGCGATCACGCGTTTCGGAAAGCACAGGCCAGCTGATGCGCGTCTGCGGTCCGATGCTGTCGATGTGGGTGCGGATGGCGGAGGTTCCGTGCGCAAAGGCCGTGCGCAGGCAGAAGTCCATGCGCGCCGCGACATCCGCCGCCGTCCAGTTGGCGGCGCGGTCCCGGGCGACCGTGTCGAGCGCGCCCATGAAATCGCCGGTCGGGTTCGGCGCCCGGGGCCAGATGTGGGCCTTGTCGAGATGGGTGTGCGCGTCGACGAAGGTCGGCAGCGCAATGCGGCCCGCAAGGTCGATGCGCGGCGCGTCGGCGGCCGGCGCCGCTACGGCGGCCGCCACGTCTGCGAAGCGGCCGTCGTCGATCAGCAGATCGACGAGGACGAAGCCGTCGCGGTCGACGGACTCTGCGGCGAAGGGAACGTGGGCGGCAAGCATCCGCGCGCCTGCGAGGGCGAAACGGCCCGCGGACGGGATGGCGGGAATCACAAATCGCGGCTCCGGGCGCTGTCGTGCCACCGGCGCAGCATGAAGTACGAGAGGCTGGTCGTAAGCAGGAAGATCGCGACGCCGGTGATCGAGATGAGGACGAGGGCTGCGAACATGCGCGGGATGTTCAGCCGGTATCCGGACTCGACGATCCGGAAAGCGAGGCCGGCGCCTTGTCCCGCCGAGCCGGCGGCGATCTCCGCAACGATCGCGCCGATCAGCGCCAGCCCGCCGCCGATGCGCAGCCCGCCGAGAAAGTAGGGCAGGGCGGCCGGGATTCGGAGCCACAAGAGCTGCCGCCACGACGAGGCGCGATACATCTGAAACAGGTCGAGCAGGTTATGGTCGACGGAGGACAGGCCGAGCGAGGTGTTTGCGAGGATCGGAAAGAAGGCGACGAGGAAGGCGACGACCAGCACCGCCGTCCCCGGGCTCAGATAGACGAGCAGGAGCGGCGCGATCGCCACGACCGGAGTCACCTGCAGGATCACGGTGAACGGGAAGAACGTGTACTCGAGCGGCCGCCACTGCGCGAACAGCAGCGCCAGCAGCGCTCCGCCGACCGTCGCGGCGATAAGCGCCTCAAACGTGATCGACAGCGTGACTTCGAGCGACCGGAACAGAGTTCCCCAGTCCTTGACCAGCGTCTTGGCGATCAGGCTCGGCGCCGGAAGGATGACCGGCGGGATGTCGTTGATGCGGACGATCGCTTCCCAAAGGAAGAGCGCCACGACGAACGCCAACGTCGGCAGAATGGTGCGGACCGCTCTGTCCCTGCTCATCCGACGCGCTCCTGACCCGGTTCGGCGCTCATGGCGCTGTGCAGCGCGCGCGACGTCTCCCGGCAGAGTTCGGCGTACGCGTGCCCGAGGCGATAGTCCTCGTTGCGCGGCAGCGGCGCGGGCACGTTGACCTCGGCGACGACGCGCCCGGGGCGTGGCGCCATCACGACGATGCGGTCGGAGAGGTAGACGCTTTCGAACACCGAGTGGGTGACGAAGACGACGGTCGCGTCCAGTTCGCACTTGAGCGCGACCAGGTCGTCATTGAGCTTGGTGCGGGTGATCTCGTCGAGGGCGGCGAAGGGCTCGTCCATCAAGAGCAGCGCCGGGCGCGTCACCAGGGCGCGCGCGATGGAGACGCGCATCTTCATGCCGCCCGACAGTTCGCGCGGATAGGCGCAATCGAAGCCGGAGAGTCCGACCTTCGCCAGCGCTTCCTCGACCTTCGGCCGCGCCGTCTTGCGCGACTGCCCGCCGAGACGCAAAGGCAGCCAGACGTTGTCGAACACGTTGGCCCAGGGCATCAGCGTCGGCTCCTGAAACACGAAGCCGAGGTCGTGGCTGGTCGAGAGCCAGTTGATGTAGCCGAGGCTCGGATTCGTCAGACCGGCCAGGAGCCTCAGAATCGTCGACTTGCCGCAGCCCGACGGGCCGAGCAGCGACAGGAATTCGCCGCGCCGGATCTCGAGATCGACGCTTCTCAGCGCCTCGACGCGGTTGGAAAAGGACTTGCCGACCTTCTCCAGGCGGGCGAGCAGCTCCCGCGGCGCGATGGGCGACGTCGGGACGTCGCCAGGCCCGCTGGCGATTGCACGCGTTGCATGCATGGGCGAGGGCATCGTGCTCAGCTTTCCCGGCTCACTTGCCGGCTCACTTGGGCCTCAGGTCGAGACCCACGCCCTTGTTCACGAACTCCAAAGTGTAGGCCTTCTTGTAGTCCAGCCCCGCCTTGACGACACCCGCCTTGACCATCTCATCATAGAACGACTTGACGCGCTCGTCGGTCATCGCGCCGACGCCGTGCTTCAACGTGTCGCCCGAGTCGACGAGCCCGTACTCCTTCATCTTGGCGATCGAGAAGGCGATCTGCTCGTCCGTCATCTCCGGGTTGTCTCTCTTGATCCGCTCGTTCGCCTTGGTGTTGTCGCCGTAGAGGTAGTGGTACCAGCCGATGGTCGAGGCGTCGACGAAGCGCTGCACGACGTCCTTGCGCTTCTCTATCACGTCGGCGCGCGTCTCGATCGTCGTGGCGTAGGTGCCGTAGCCGTGGTCGGCGAACAAAAAGATGTTGGGCTTGAAATGGCCCTCCCGCTCGACCGCGAAGGGTTCGGACGTGACGTAGCCCTGCTGGATCGAGTGCGTGTCGGCGATGAAGGGCGCCGGGTTGAAAGTGTAGGGCTTCACGTTCTCTTCCTTGAAGCCGTAGGACGTCTCCATCCAGCGGTAGAAGGAGGCGAGGCCCTCCTTGCCGATGAAGGCCGTAGCCTGCGGCAGGTCTTCCCATTTGTGGAGGCCGACGCCCGGATGCGACATCACCATCTGCGGGTCTTTCTGGAAATGCGCCGCCACCACCACGATCCCCAGATCCTGGTCGACCGCGTCGAAGGCGAGCAGAAGGTTACCGCCCATGTAGAATTCGAGCTTTCCAGCCGCCAGAAGAAGGCCGTTGTTCGCCTGCGGGCCGCCGGGCACGATGGTCACGTCGAGGCCGTACTTCTCGTAGGTGCCATCGACCAGGGCTTGGTAGTATCCGCCATGCTCGGCCTCGGCGAGCCAATTGGTGCCGAAGGAAACCTTGTCCGCGGCGTTCGCCGTCGTTGCAAGGATCAAGGAAGCAAAGAGAAATGCGCCGGTTCGCTTCATTAAGCTGTTCTCCCGAAGGCCCAGACTGGCCCGAGTGTTGCAAACCCGGCGCCAACAGTCTCAACTGGCGGGGATAAGGGCGCCCAGTTCGAAGGCTAAGTCTATGCGAGGATTGAACCCGAAAACAATCCATCCGCCCTTCGCGAATTACGCGCATGGGCTTGAAGTCGAGGCCGGGGCGCGCCTCATCTTCTGCTCCGGCCAGCTCGGCGTCGCGCCGGACGGCGCCATCCCGCCCGACGTTGAGGGGCAGGCGCGCCTGTGCTTCCGCGCGATCGAAGCCATTCTTGCGGAGGGGGGAATGGCGCTCTCGGACCTCGTCCGGCTCAACGCCTATGTCAGCGGGCGCGAGCACCTGCAGGGCTACATGCGCATACGGGACGAGTTCGTCGGGACGCCTGCGCCCGCTTCGACGCTCATGATCGTCCAGGGGTTCGCGCGTCCGGAATTTGTGGTCGAAATCGAAGCGGTCGCCGCTCGCAAGCCGGGAGTCTAGGCATGTTGCCGACCAAGTTTTGGGCAGAGATGAAGTGGACCGATTTCTTGGCGGCGGACATGACGAAAGTTGTGGCGGTGCTGCCCGTCGCGGCGATCGAACAGCATGGTCCGCATCTTCCCGTCGGGGTCGACATGTTTCTCAACGAGGGTTACCTCAAGCGCGCCGTCGAGCGGGTTCCCGACGATTTGCCCGGGCTGTTCCTGCCCGTCCAGGCCATCGGCAAGTCGAACGAGCATATCCAGTATCCCGGCACGCTGACGTTCTCGATGGAGACGATCACCCGCGCCTGGACCGAAATCGGCGAGAGCGTAGCGCGAACCGGCTGCCGCAAGCTCGTTTTCATGAACTCGCACGGCGGCAACGTCGCCGTGCTGGCGGCGGTGGTGCGCGAACTGAGGGTGCGCTTCGGCATGCTGGCGGTCCACGCCGCCTGGCACACCCTTGGCTATCCGGAGGGCCTGTTTTCGACCGAAGAGCGGGCGCACGGCATTCACGGCGGCGACGCCGAGACGTCGCTGATGCTTGCCGAGCGGCCAGACACGGTGAGGATGGGCGAAGCGCGGAATTTCGTCAGCGCGGCGGTCGGGATCGAGCAGGAGTTCAAGCGGCTCCGCGTGACGCAGCCGATCGGCATCGGCTGGATGGCGAACGACCTCAATGCCCTCGGCGCGGCGGGCGACGCCTCAAACGCCACCGCCGTCAAGGGCGAGGCGTGCTTCGATCACGGCGTCGCGGGCTTCATCGAGCTCTTGCGGGACGTCGTCGCTTTCGACCTCGCGCGACTCTCGGCCGGCCCGCTGGCGCGGTGAACCGGCGTTTTGAATTTGGATGCCGCGTTTCGACCCGGTGCTGTCATTCGGCATGAACCGGGTGCGAGCGGAGAACGCTCAAAACCGCCCGTAGAAGCTACGGAGAGGAAGCGCCATTATCGGTCGCTCCTGAAAGGAGCGTCAGCTCACCATCGGATGGCGTCGAGGAACGACTTGATTGCGCGGTTCACGGCGTCTGGCTTCTCCATGTGCACCGAGTGACCAGCGTCGTCGATGACGACGAGCTGCGATCCCGCGATGTCTTGGTGGAAGCGCGTTGCGGTCCGGACGTCCACGATGCGGTCGTCGCGTCCCCAGATGATGAGGGTCGGCGCCGTCACCGACTTGATGCGGGGCACGTTGGGGATGGCGAAGTCGAAGTGCAGCGCCCGCTGCATCCAGTAGAACGCGTCCCGGGCGTTCGGGGTGCGGTTGATGTCGCAGATCTCCGCGACATACGCCGCGTCGCGCGCGAACGGGGCGGGATCGCGAAAGATATATGGGAAAAAGCCCTTGACGATGGCGGGGTACGACGAGAACGACATTAGGATCGCGTTGGTCGTCCGATGGACCAAAGGATTGAGCGCTCCCAGCGTAACTCCGCTGGGATAGCCGCCTGCGTCGATAATGACGAGGCCGGCGGTCCGCTCGGGAAAGTCGAGGGCAAACTCGAGCGCGACCGTGCCTCCGAGCGACTGTCCGGCGACCACCGACTTCGGTATCCCCATGGTCGTCATGAAGTCACGGACGAACTCGGCGTAGCTCCGGTGCGTGTACGGAAACGTGGCGGGCTTGTCGGAGTAGCCGGAGCCGGGGAGGTCGAATGTCCAGACCTCGTGCGAGCGGCTCAAGGCGTCGATGTTGAATCGCCAGGTGCTTGTGTGGCTACCGCCGGCAGGAATGAGGATCAGCGGCGAACCCGAGCCGCGCCGTTCGTAGTAAGTGTCGATGCCGCCGACCAAGACGAAGCGCCTTGACTTCGCCAACGCATGGGGTGACAGCGGCGGGATGAGCGCCCACACGGCCCAGTGGGCCACGGGGAGCAGGATGATCGAGGCGATCACGACGCCGACGATGATCACCGCTGTCGTCATGGGCATTCTAGGTGCAGCGCCAGCGAGGCTGTTTGGACAGACACTCTCTGTTTTTCGTCCATGCATCAATTAGACTTTTGCGCCAATCGCGATGTGCCGCTGAGGCTCCGACGAATGCGTCCTTTGGGCGGACTATGCGCCTACAGGCTCAGCCTTGTACGCGCGCTATCCCGCCCGTTCCCGCCGTTCGCCCGACGCTCGCTCTCCGGCCCTTCGCGAGGTCTACCCTTGGACGCGCTGGATTACGAACCATGATGAACCGCTGGCGATCGCCGCGCGTGCGCCCGGAAGGCGCTGCGGCGGCGCCGAACGCGGGTCGACCTGAAGAGCCACGCGCGCCTCGCGTTCGACAATTCCTTGCCAGCTTCTGAAAGTTGTTCTACGTTTGTTCTTTGGAGACGAGATCGAGGCCGCCCGTGTCCGAACTCCACCGGTTCCGCTCGAGCCGCGACCGCGAAGGCTCCCGCGCCGCGCGACCGGCAAGCGTCGAGCGCGAGCGGCGGGTCGTCGAGGGACTCAAAGGCGGCCTGTCGATGGCCGAGATCGCGGGGCGCGAGGGGATCACCGAGCGCGGCATGCGCAAGTATGTCCGCAACCTCATCGCCCGGCGCGCGCCCGAGGTGACCGGCGAGTTCATCGCGGTGCAAATGAGTCGGCTCAACGAAGCGCTGCTCGTCAGCTTCGGCGCGATGTCGGGCGAGAACCTCGCGTCGGTCGACCGGGTGGTCAAAATCGTGCGTGAACTCGACCGCTATCACGGGCTCGGCGGCGGAGCGCGCGGAACCGAAACCCGCCGCAAGCTCCTGGAAAGTCTCGTTTCCGCAGCCGAAATGACGGCCCCTCCCCACGCCGACCGGGTTCGGGGCGAGGAACTGGCGGCGGGGACGGAAGCGGACCCGACTCCGGACCGGGCCGAGCCCCTCGCCGACCGTCTTCCCCAAGAAGCAGGGCCGGAACAGCGCGGAACCGAGAGTCTCCGCAACCCGCTGGAAAGTCTCAATCCGGGAGCCGCGATGGCTCCGGCGCCTCCTCCCCTGAATTATGCTCGGCCGGACTTTGCGCCTGAGGCTCAGCCTTGTCGGCCTGCGACTCCGCCCATTCGCCCGGCGCCTCCGTCCAGACCCGAAATTCAATCCGAGACGCCACATGACCCGAGAGAGAGTCGCAGCGGCCGCGCGGGCGCGCTACAGCCGATTCGTGTCCACGAATTCGTCGCCATTCGCAAGAGCAGCGAGAATGAGCGCTCAGCCCTATAGCGCCGCCCCGTGACCGCCCGCCGCTCCGGCAGCGCGGACCTGCCGCTGCACGGCGGGCGCGTGCCGCGCTGGCTCGGCGAGCGGTTGACGAAACTCGGGGCGGTCATCGCCGAGGCGATCGTGATCGAATACGGGCGCGAGGAGTTCTTGCGTCGGCTAGCCCATCCGTTCTGGTTCCAGTCGTTCGGCGCCGTGATGGGGATGGACTGGCACTCGTCGGGAATCACCACGTCCGTCATCGGTGCGCTGAAGCGCGGCCTCAATCCGCTCGCGGGCGAACTCGGCCTCAATGTGTGCGGCGGGCGCGGCGCCCATTCCCGGCAAACGCCGCACGAGCTCGTCGCGATCGGCGAAAGGGTCGGCTTCGACGGAGACAAGCTCGCGGCCGCGAGCCGCCTCGTCGCCAAGGTCGACAGCGCCGCGGTGCAGGACGGCTTCGACCTCTACCTGCACGGCTTCATCGTCGCCGACGACGGGCGCTGGGTGGTCGTTCAGCAGGGCATGAACGGCGACGCCCGCCAGGCGCGCCGCTATCACTGGCTGTCCGAGGGGCTGAAGAGCTTCGTCGAAGAGCCGCACAGCGCCATCGACGGCGAAGGGCAGGGGGTGATCGCAAACCTGACCGACGCCCGCGCCGCGGCCTCGCGGCGGATGCAGATCGATCTCTTGAGCGATCTCGGTCCCGACCGCATCGAGCGCAAGATCGCCAAGATCGAAGGCGCGGCGAAGCCGGCCAAAGCGCCGCTGCAGCCGTTCCTGCCGCATCTCGTCATGCCCGCGCATCACGACGTCAGGGCGGAGGACATCGTCGCCCGCAGGCTTCACGCCAATCTCGCCGCCGCCGCCGATCAGGGGCCGAAGGACTTCGCCGAGCTTCTGCTCGTGCCCGGCGTCGGGGCGCGGACGGTGCGCGCGCTCGCCCAGGTCGCCGAAGTTGTGCACGGGGCGCCCTACCGGTTCAGCGATCCGGCCCGGTTTTCCGTCGCACACGGCGGCAAGGATCGCCATCCCTTTCCCGTGCCGCTGAAGGTTTACGACCGAACGATCGCGGTCATGAAGGCGGCGGTGGCGAAGGCGAGGCTCGGCGAGGCCGAGGAACTGGCTGCGATTCGCCGGCTGGACGATCAGGCGCGCCGATTCGAGCGGCAGGCCTGCTCCGGCCCCTCGGTCGAGGCGCTGTTCGCGGAGGAACGCGTCCGCTCAAACGCCTATGGCGGCATGAGCGTGTTCGGGCCGGAGCCGGCTCCGGAGCGCGACCTGGAGGACGTGCGTCCCGCGCCCTCATCCTGAGCTTGTCGAAGGACGGGCGGCGGGACGCCGCCCGTCCGGCGAGCGCCGGGTCAGTCCTGATCCAGCTTCGCGCGCGACAGTCGGGCCTCCGACATGGGGGCCCTATCCATGCGCACGATAATCGCGGGACTGCTGGCGCTGAGCCTCTCGGCCTGCGCCCCCGCGTGGCCGCCCATGCCCTACAACCGGGCGGCCTCGCTGCCCTACCCCGCCTGCGGCGGCATGGCGACGCTGCGCGCCAACCTGACCGGCGCGCCCGACCCCACGCCGCAGAGCGACTCGATTTTGCGCACCCTCGGGGTGCGCTGCGTCGCGGATTATCCTCCCCCGCCGCCGATCCGCGCGCGTTATTAGTGGGGTAAAGCTCAGGTTGCCGGCGGCGCGAGGCGACCCCTCCTCCCTTTCCCTCGGGACAAGCGTGTGGAAAACGCCTCTGCGCATCGCAGGTTTCTTCACTCGATCGCTCTGAAAGCGGCGGCCGCACCGCTAGACGCCCGCCGCGTTCTGTGCGACGCGTTGATCCCTTTCGGCTCGTGGAGGAGGCCGCTTGAGTTCGTTCGCCGTCGCCGCGATGGTCTGGGCGCTGATTACTGTCAGCGGCTTGCTCGGCCTCTTTCTGAAGACCCGCCTCGCCCCCCATTATACGACAGAATTGTCCCGCGACATGATCGGCGGCGTCGTCGGGCTCCTGACGCTCCTGCTCGCGCTGGTGCTCGGTCTCCTGATCTGGACCGCTTTCGGCGTCTTCAGCACGCAGCAGCGGGAACTCGAGGGGGTCGCGGCCAAGGCGCTCGAATTCAATCTCGAAATGCGTCACTACGGGCCGGAGGGCGACGCGGCGCGCGAGGGCTTGCGCCAGGACCTGATTTCCGCGCGTCAGCAGTTCTGGGGCGACGATCGCGAGATGGCCGCATCCTACGACGCTTCGTACAAGGCGATGGCGGACCTGAACCGCGTCTTCGAACGTCTCGATCCGAAGACCGACGCGCAAAAGGCGCTGCTCGCGATGGCGAAATCCAACTACGCCGCGATCGGCGAGGATCGGCTCCTGATGTCGCTTCAGGTGCTTTCGCCTGTCGTCTGGCCGCTGATTTACGCGGTGGCGGGCTGGTCGTGCCTCATGTTCGCTGGCATGGGGCTTTTGTCGCGGCCGAACGCGGCGACAATCGTGATGCTGATCCTCGGAGCGGCGTCGGTCAGCGTCGCGATCCTGCTTATTCTTGAATTCAGCCGCCCCTATACTAGCTCCATCCGCATCTCGCCGATCGTGGTCGATCGCGCGATCGTGGATCTCGGCAAGCCCACGGGACCCGGGGATTCTCACTGAAAGGAGACTCGCCATGGCGCATTACAAGATTCTCACCGACGACGAGATCCGATCGGCTTTGGCCAGTCTGCCGGATTGGTCGGTCAAGGCGCCGAACATCGAGGCCACGTTCGCCCTTAAAACGTTTCGCGACGCGATCGCCTTCATCGTCGAGGTCGCGATCGAGGCCGAGGTGATGAATCATCATCCCGAATTCAAGAATTCCTACAACATTGTCTCGTTCTCCTTCTGCACGCACGACGCCGGCATGAAAATCACCGACCTCGACATCGAGACGGCGAAAAAGATCAGCGCGCTCGCCAGGCGGTTCGAGGCGATGCCGTGAGGGATCAGGGCGGCGGACGCCCGTTCGCCGGCGCAACCGCGATCGTGACGGGAGGCGGGGCCGGGATCGGCTTCGCCGTCGCCCGCGCCTTCGCGCGCGCCGGCGCCAATGTCGCCATCGCCGGCCGAACCCGGGACAGGCTGATCCACGCGGCGGCGTTGATCGAGGAGATGGGCGGTCCGGTTCTCGTCGCTCAGGGCGACGTCGGCGTCGCGGCCGACAGCGAGCGGATCGTCGCGGCCACGATCGAGCGATTCGGCGCCGCCGACGTTCTTGTGAATAACGCCGCTCATTTCGCGCTCGTACCGCTTCTCGACGCGGACGCGGAGGCGGCCGAGGCGTTTCTCCGCGTCAACGTGGCGGCGCCGCTGCATTGCGCGCGCGCCTTCGCTGCTGACGTTCTCGCGAAGGGGCGGAAGGGCGCCATCGTCAACGTCAGCAGCATCGCGGGCGTCCGCCCGGCGCCGGGCTGCGGGCTCTACTCGGCGTCCAAGGCCGCGCTCGACATGTTGACGCGATCCATGGCGCTCGAATGGGGGCCGAAGGGCCTCAGGGTCAACGCGGTCGCTCCGGGCCATGTCGCGACCGAGGGCGTGCTGGAGGACTTTCAGGCCGGCCGGCTCGATGAGGCGAAGATGCTCGCCTCCATCCCCGCACGCCGCATCGCCGACGTCGACGACATCGCCGACGCCGTCTTGTTCCTCTGCTCGGATAGGGCGCGGCACATTATGGGGCAGGTGCTGACGGTCGACGGCGGCGAGGGCATGTAGGCGCGGACCGAGCCGTCGACCGCTGGTGGGCGGCCGTCGACCTCTGACAGGGCGGATGACCGCTACGCCAGCAGTTCGGGGCAGCCCAGATTGTCGAAGGCGAGCCAGACGCGCTCGTAATTGTTCCACCAGATCACCGGCGGGATGCCACCTTCGGCCTGCCATACCGGGGTCGTGACGCTCCAAAGCGCCGAGAGGCGATAATCCTCGTCCAGCGCGCGCCGCGCGTAACTCGAGACGCCGCATGCGACGAGCTCCGCGAAATACGCGTCGAGCAACGGCTTCTCCAAGACGCGCCGGCGGTCGGGATACCAGTGCACCGCCATCATGTAGGCGAGGTCCTCCGATGCGATGCCCAGCCGCCAACTGTCCCAGTCGAACAGACGGATGTCGGAGCCGCCATCCTTCGGCAGGAAGCAGTTCCACACATGGGCGTCGCCATGCACAATCGTGACGTTGCGTCGGGCGTCGAAGCGCTGGAAAAGCCGCGGCGCCCGATCGACGAGCTTGTCATAGAGGCGCCTGCGCTCGGACGGCAGGCGGTCGCCCATGCGATCTGCGAACGCGGAGATCTTCTCCCCGAGGCGGCGCAGGAATTGGTCGACCGCCGAGGCGTCGCCCCAGCGGCCGATCGAGGCTCCCAGACGCGCGTCGTCCCACCAGTATGCATGGAAATGAGCCCATGCCCGCACAATCGCCCGGCAGTCGTCGAGGCGCGGCGGCAACGGCCAAGGGGTTACGATCTTATGGGACTCGCCGAGGTCTTCGAGGACGAGCCGCCAACGGCCGGTCTCTTGATCCCACTCTGCCTCGAAGCACCGTGGGAGAACGCCTGGAGGGGTCGCGGGCGCCACTTCACGATAGAAGGCGACTTCCTGACGCCCGCCGCTCCAGCCTTTCGACGGGCGCTCGGTCGGCTCTGTCTTCACGATCAGGGTCTGCGGGGCGTCCGTGACCGGGCCTTCATAGCCGAGCCTGAGCCGGACGATGCGCGAGAGGATCGTCGGCCACGACCGATCGACGGATACGCGCGCAACGCGTCCGTCCGTCAGCGCGCCGGCGCGTCGGAGCGCGATCGTAAGCGCGTCGGGCGTGATCCCGTTCGGCAGAGGCTCCGTCGTCATCGCTTTCTCCCTCCGCGCTTACGCAAACGCCTTCGCCGCCGCCCTGTGCTTGGCGATCAGCGCCTCGATATCGACGTCCTCGGGCCGGCCGTCGATGACCCGCCAGCGCCCCGCGACCATCACCCGGTCGGCGCGGTGCGCGCCGCACAGGACAAGCGCGGCGACCGGGTCCTGCGCGCCGGAGAAGCGCGGCTCGTCCAGCCGGTAGAGCGCGAGGTCGGCCTGGAGGCCTGCGCCGATGCGGCCGATGTCGCCGCGGCCGAGGCAGCGCGCGCCGCCCTCGGTCGCCCAGCGCAGCGCGTAGTAGGGGCTGACCGCGGCATGGCCGTAGCGCAGGCGTTGCAGCATCAGGGAATGGCGCGCAGCCTCCATGACGTTCGAGGAATCGTTCGAGGCCGAGCCGTCGACGCCTAGGCCGACCGGGGCGCCCGCCGCCTCGAGATCCTTGGTCGGGCAAATGCCGACGCCGAAGGCCATGTCGGCCGCCGCGAGATGGCACACGCCGACCCCGGCGCGGCCGATGCGACCGATCTCGTCCTCATTGAAATGGATCCCGTGCGCGACCCAGGTTTGCGGACCGAGCCAGCCCGCGTCCTCCAGAAGGTCGACCGAGCGCTTGCCGAACGCCTGCATGGCGTAGGCGTCCTCGTCAGGCGACTGACAGAGATGGCAGTGCAGCCGCGCGTCGTAACGTTCGGCCAGGGCGGCCGATTCGGTCAGCACGCGCTGCGGCACGGCGAGCGGCGAGCAGGGCGCGAGCGCGATCTGGATGAGCGCGCCGGGGCTGGGGTCGTGGTGGCGCTGCAGAACGCGCTCGCTGTCTTCGAGGATCGCGTCCGAACTCTGGACGATCGAGTCGGGCTGCAGGCCGCCGTCCTTTTCGGATATGCCCATCGAGCCGCGCGTGACCGTCATGCGCAGGCCGACCGCTCGGGCCTCTTCGACCTCGATGTCGACGGCGTCCTCGAGACCGGGCGGAAACAGATTGTGGTGGTCGGCCGCCGTGGTGCAGCCCGACAGCAGGAGCTCGGCCAGCGCCAGGCGGATCGCGATTCGCAGCGCGCTTGGCGTCATCCGGTCCCACACGCGCTCCATCGCCACGAGCCACGGAAGGAGGTCCTTGCCTTCGCCGGCCGGGTGGGCGCGGGTCAGCGTCTGATAGAAGTGATGGTGTGCATTGATCAGCCCCGGCAGAACGACGTGACGGGAGGCGTCAAAGGTCGTCCCGCAGAGGAGCGTCGGCGACCCGCCGCGCGGGACGCACTCGACGATCTCGGCGCCGTCAACGACGACGCCGCGTTCGGCGTTCGGCGCGAGGATCGCCAACGGGTCCTTGATCCAGATGCGCATGGGGCGAACTCCGATTTGACGGCGGCTGGACGATCCGGCCGCGGAACAAGGGTTTTACGAACTTTGGATTCGACGGGAGCGAATCGCGTTCGTATGGTACCCCTCGAAGGGGGGCTCGCAGAGCGCCGCTCGTCAACGCGCGGGCGGGGACAGCCGTCTCCCCCAGCGCCAGGGGAGGCTTCGCGCGCATTTTGACGCCTCCGAATTGGAATGAGGAGTCTCGAATGCGCGTCGCCATCATCGCCGCTTTGCTTGGAACCCTGGGGCTCCCCGCGCCCGCGCTGGCGCTCGACAAGGTGACGTTCGGCACCAACTGGCTCGCCGATCCGGAAGCGGGCGGCTACTATCAGGCGCTGGTCGACGGCACGTACACGCAATACGGCCTTGACGTCACCATCCTCCAGGGCGGCCCCGCGTCGAACGGCGGCATGCTCCTGATCGCCGGAAAAATCGAGTTTTTCATGGGCGGCGACATGATCGGCGACTTCCTCGCGGTTCAGAACAATATCCCCACGATCGCGGTCGCAGCCGACTTCCAGAAGAACCCGCAGTGCTTCATGTCCCACCCCGGCGTCGGCCTCGACAAATGGGAGGACTTGCAGAACGCCAACCCTGCGTTTGTCAGCGCCGGCGCGGTCAATACGTTCTGGGCATGGATGCGCCTCGCCTACGGTTTCAAGGACGAGAACATCAAGCCCTATAACTTCAATTCGGCGCCTTTCATCGTCGACACGCATTCGATTCAGCAGGGCTACATCACTTCGGAGCCGTACGAGGTCGAGCAGCAGGGCCACTTCAAGCCGAACACCTTCCTGCTGACCGATTACGGCTACACGACCTATTCGACCGAAATCATCACTCGCCGGGAAATCGTCGAGCAGAAGCCGGACCTCGTGCAGCGGTTCGTCAACGCCTCCGCGATCGGCTGGTACCACTATCTCTACGGCGACAACACCAAGGCGAACGCGCTGATCAAGAAAGAGAATCCGGAGATGACGGACGAGCAGATCGCGTTCTCGATCGCGAAGCTCAAGGAATACGGGATCGTCGATTCGGGCGACACATTGACCAAGGGCATCGGCGCCATGACCGACGAGCACTGGAAGGACTTCTACGAGAAGATGGTCAAGGCCGGCGTCGTCAAGGCCGGCATCAATTACAAGGAGGCCTACACCTTGCAGTTCGTCAACAAGGGCGTCGGCCTCGAGCTCAGGCCGAAGAACTGACGGAGTGACGGAACGGCGGCGAGCGGGCGTCCGCCGTTCCGTCTCGCCTACTTCTGGGACGCGGGGAGCGCGTTGTAGACATCCGGCGGCAGCACCGCCGAGACGGCGATCGGAACCTTGTCAGACGACTTGTACGAGACGATTTTGTTGCTGACCGGCGGCAGGTTCTTGAGGAACGCCGCGATCGCGTAAACGTCGTCGTCGGTCAGATGGGC
Source organism: Roseiarcus sp. (assembly GCF_052145395.1). Taxonomy (NCBI): domain Bacteria; kingdom Pseudomonadati; phylum Pseudomonadota; class Alphaproteobacteria; order Hyphomicrobiales; family Roseiarcaceae; genus Roseiarcus; species Roseiarcus sp. The sequence continues at coordinate 546 of NZ_JBKQOT010000027.1, read as the reverse complement.
GAAGGATGCCGAGGGCATTACGCCGCTGAGGTCGCTGCCGTCGGGCCGCTTGCCCTTGCGGATCGCGGTCACGACCTGATCGGCCGTCCATTTGCCGAGGCCCGTATCGGCATCCGGGGTCAGATTGCTGCCAACGAACACGCCTTGGCCGGGAATCGAGAAACCGACGTCCGACCCGCCGAGATAGCGCTTCATATCGGGGTTTCCGAGCATGCCGCCGGGCGTGTGGCAGTCGGAGCAGCCGGCGATCGAAACGATATACTTGCCGCGCGCAATCTCAGCGTCGTCGGCGAATGCCGGCGCGGCAAGCGCGCAAAGTGCCGCCGCCATTGCCAGTAGCGCCTTACGGTCCAAAGTCGTGTCCATCAGAGCCTCCCGTTCGGTCTCAGGGTCTTCAGGATCCGGCGACGCCGGAAATCGGAATTCCGCTCAAATGATCCGGGACGGTCCAGTTCTGCGCCGGATCCGGCGTGTGGGCGACCGGCGCGACGTCGCCGCGCCAAGCGACTCCGACCATCAGCGCGGTCTGATAGGCCCTCACCCGCC
>NZ_JBKQOT010000026.1:0-15522 GCF_052145395.1 Roseiarcus sp. | reverse complement strand
GCGCGCAGCAGGCGACCGGCGAGTACCTCGTTTTTCTTAACAATGACGTTGAGTTTGACCCTGATATTTTCGTGCGATTACACGAGGCGGTCGAACGCGATAAGGCGGAAGTCGCCTGTTTTGGCGGAGAAATCCTCCAATTCGACGGTTCCATCCAGGACCTGGGATCGGGAATCTGGCGGGATGGGGTTGCCATGGGCTATTTCCGCGATGAATCGCCGATGCGATACGCATACGCATACCCCCGCGACGTCGACTACGTTGCCGGGTGCTTTTTCTGCATATCGGCTGCGGAGTTCCGGGAGTTCAAGGGCTTCGATGAAGTCTTTGCGCCCGGCTATTACGAGGAAACCGACTTATCGATGCGGCTGTGGGAAGCTGGCAGGTGTTCTCGGGTTTATCCAGACATCCGGCTTTACCACCTCGAATATGGCAGCTTTTCGTCAGTAGCTCCCCGAGCGTCGATTGAACTGATGGCGGAGAACAGGCCAATTTTCGCCCAGCGGCACCAAGAGTTGCTCAACCAGCGTCCCGAGTTCAAGCCGAACGCCGGTTATCCGGTGCGGTACAACGGTTCTCGCCCGAGGATCTTATTCATTGAGGATCGCGTGCCTTCGATGCTTCTGGGGACGGGTTATGGCAGATCGGAAATCATCATTCGGGCGCTACTTAAAAAAGCCGACATTGATATTTTCTCCTTTTCGCCCCAGGACGATGATCCGATACCTGAGGATTTCGGGTATATCGAGATTACTTACGGTCCCGATGTTAGTATCCTGGAGGATCGACTCGCCAGTCGTCATTACGACGCTGTCTACGTCTGCCGGCCCCATAATATCGCCGCGTACGGCCAGGCGCTGCGCGCCTGGAGGCGGGGGGGAGGCTGCATCGTTTACGATGCCGAGGCGATTTTCGCTGTACGGGAGGTCGCCCGGACCGAACATGTCGAGACCTACTCTGAAATAACGGGAAAATCTCGTTTCGTCGAGCTCCTCGATATGGAGTTACGGCCCGCCGAGCTTGCCGACGTGGTGGTTGCCGTCAGCGAGAAAGAGGCGGCGATCCTGCGGCGACGGTTGAACAAACCTGTGCTGACCATCGGCCATTATCTCGCACCCAACCCGCTCGGGATTGCAGCGAACGAGCGCTCCGGGCTGCTCTTTGTAGGCGCTTTGCGAAACTCTGAATCGCCGAATTACGATAGCCTTCTCTGGTTTCTCGACCACGTTTGGCCGCGCATCCGCGCGGTCCGGCCCGAGGAGACGCTGCGCATTGCCGGTTATGTCCGACCCGAGGCCCCTCTCGGTCCGCTGCAGCGAGACGGAGTGACTTGCCTCGGGCCGGTCACTGATCTGACAACGGAATATGCGCGGGCCCGTGTCTTCATTGCGCCAACCCGTTTCGCAGCCGGCATCCCGTTTAAGGTGCACGAAGCGCTCAGTTACGGGCTCCCCGTTGTCAGCTCCCGCCTAATCGCCGATCAGCTGGCGAACGACGGGGAGATTGTCAGCGGTGTTTCCTCGGCCACCGTCAAGGACGGTGGCCAGGAGTTTACCGACGCATGCGTGCAATTATTGAGCGATGACGCCCTTTGGAGCGAGCAGCAGGAAGCGGCGCTTGCCCACGTGAAGGCGTTTTGCGCGCCAACCGCCCTAGTCCCCGCTATCGACGCGCTGCTCGGCGAGCTACGCGAGAGGCCCGCGGAGGTGCGAGCTCTCGGCCTTGGACCCTTCAGCCATGTGCAAAAACGGTTGATTGACCTCGAGGATTGGCGCGCTGAAATCGCGCTCGCTGACAAGGCGTCGGTCGTTCTCAAGCGTCCGATTGGCATTTTCGTCCACCTCTATTACGACGACTTGGTCGAAGAGGTCGCGGGAACTCTTGCGCGAATAGACGTACCCAAGAGAATCTATGTTTCAACCAATTCCGAGGAAAAGAGCCGCCGGATTGCCGACGCTCTCGACCGGTTCGGCCTGAATTCATGTAGCGAGATTGCGATCGTCCCCAACTGCGGTTTTGATATTGCTCCGATGCTTATTCAGTTCAGGGAGAAGATCGCCAGTCACGAGATTTGCTTGAAGATACACGGGAAAAAATCAGCGTCCGAGCGGGTCGAGTTTGGTGAGCGCTGGCGTAAATTTCTCTATCAGGACTTGGTCGGAGATTCTGCTTGGGCGCGTGCGATCGTCGGCGTCATGCTGGAGACGCCAGATTTGGGTGTGTTGATGGCTCAGCATTTTTACGGTGTTGATTCGCTTATTAATATCGGGCCCAATTATGAATCAATGCGGAACGTCCTCAGCAGAATCGGGATCGATTTGCGGTCTGACCAGAAAATCGAATTCCCCAGCGGCTCTATGTTCTGGTTCCGCAGCGCAGCATTGGCTGATCTTTTCGCGCTCGGCCTTGATTGGTCGGATTTCGAGGTGCTGGACTCCCGAAAGAAGGATGGAAGTCTCGCGCATGGAATCGAACGCTGCTTTCTTTTCTTTTGCGCTGCGTCAGGTAAGCGGTGGGGCTTTCTGCCACCCTATCGGTCTGGACCAAAAGTCTCGCGCGACGAGGTCGTGCGGCTGATTCGCGCGAGTGGTGCGTTTGACGACAAATATTACCGAGCCAACTACGCGGACGTCAGAGAGGCAGGCGTCGACCCGGTCGAGCATTGGGTGGATTTCGGCGCGCGCGAGGCTCGCAATCCCTCTGATCCACGCCTTCCTAATCCTGAAATCTACAGGCTTCTGGATTGCTACTTGCGGGGCCAGCCACTGACCACCACGGGAACGACCGCGGAAACTGTCGACCAGCAGCGGACGCCCAAGACGCTGAAGCGACATCGCGGGGCCGGCGATCAGACAAGGAGTTCTGGCTCCTTGGAGTTCTCGGCCTTAGAACCAGGCGGGCCCTCAACGCATTATCACGAACTGGCGCCGGCGGTCTCGTCCCTGCCGGTCGCGCCGAGTTTCGTCCTCGGGCCCTTTCCTGACTTCCTAACGCATACCTATTTCGGCGACGTCACTGCTCTGTCGGTCGGTAGCTACACACTGAACAATGTCGGGGTGACCTCGCACGGCCTGTTGGTGCGGGACGGTGTGTTGTTAACCTCCCACCTGTTGAGTCTCAGCAAGGAGAGCATCACGGAAGCGGCAGGTTACGGCAATCTCTACACAAGGGCGGAGGAATACTCTCGTGTGATCGACGAGCCGATCGTGTCTCTCGCGGGTCCTGGCCACCTCATCTTCGGGCACTGGCTCGTCGATTTCTTGCCAAAGCTATACTTGCTGCGACAGAGCGGCATCGACCCACGCGCTGCGAAATATCTGTTACCTGCGAACACCCCGCACTTCGCCCTTTCATGGCTCCAGCTACTTGGGATAACGACACAGCAGTTAGTATTCTTCGAGCCCTATGATGAGGTCGTTGGAGCGACCCATCTAATCGTGCCGACGCTGCTGCGCACTAACGGACGCACTCATCCCCTGTTCCGGCCGGCAATCGAGTATCTGACCTCCCTGCTCCCAAGCAAACGTGAGCGGGGATCGGAACCGGGAACTGTAAAACGCCTTTACCTGTCGCGCGGCGTTGCGGGACCGGAAAACCGGAAACTGCTGAATCGCCAGGCGATCGAGCGGCTGGCCGCCAAAGCCGGATATAAAGTGGTCCGGCCTGAAACGCTCTCGATAACCGATCAGCTGAGGATGTTTGCCGGCTCGAAAACCATCGTGGGAGAATATGGTTCAGCCTTGCATGGCAGCCTTTTCGCGCCGCCCGGGGCGATGGTGTGTGCGCTTCGGGCGAGCGCGCGCCATCCTGGTTTCCTGCAGTCCGGTCTTTGCCAGGCCATGGGCCAAAAGATCGGGTACGTGTTCGGCCCCGCAGCAGAGCATGACGTCGAGCAGGAGTTCACAATCCGAGAGGACGACTTCAAAACCGCGCTGGGCTTGATCGACATGTGCTGAATGGATTGCTTCGCATGACCTCTTCAAGGACTAATGAGATGTACGTCAAGCACATCAGTTCGAATTCGGCCCTCGACGGTCTTCCCTACCTGGACTTTTTTTCGACGCTGAACGCGGCGCTCGAACCCCGCTCCTACTTCGAGATCGGCACCGAATCGGGTCATTCCGCCGCGCGCTACACCTGCCCCAGCGTCTGCGTCGATCCGCGCTTCGTCATCTCGGCTGACATCGTGAGAAGCAAGAGGATGCTTCATCTGTTCCAGATGACGTCCGATGAGTTTTTCGCCGCCGGCTACCTCGAGAAGCTCTTGCCACTCGGTCCCGACATCGCCTTTCTCGACGGCATGCATCGATTCGAATATTTGCTGCGCGATTTCATCAACACGGAGAGAGTGGCGCATCCCAGAACGCTAATCCTCCTTCATGATTGCCTGCCGCAAAATCTGCGGATGACGAACCGGCTCCCAGTGGCCGGCCCGGAGGATGAGGGCGGCTCTCGTTTCGCGTGGACGGGAGATGTGTGGAAAGTCATCCCCATTCTGAAGAAATACCGTCCAGACCTGCGGGTATCATTTGTGGATTGCCCCCCTACCGGACTCGTGGCAATTTCTGGGTTGCGCAGAGAGTCCAAGGTCCTGAACGAGTCCTATTATCAGATCGTCGAGGAGTTCCGCGATGTTGAGTTTTCTTCCTACGATCGCCAAAAGCTTTGGCAGGACTACCCCACGCTAAACTCCCGAGCCCTGGCCGAAAACGCCCAAGACCTCACCTTGTATCTCGACATCCGATAACGACCTCGGCTCCAACTCACGCTCGACTTCGCCGGTGAGGCGCAGTTTGGGCTCGATTCTTGTTGAAACCGTTCTACTCAACTTTCGGTCCATCTTCCAGAAGTTAGCCTCGATTATCTGTTTTGCCTACTTACAGAGAACTGCGGGATGAAAGCTAAAGTAAACTTAGGGTACTTCTTTCCAATATCCATCCTCTCAGCTCTTACAGTTCTGGCAATATTCGTTCCATTCTCGCCGAATATGCCAGGGCCGGGGCTCGATTACTCCTGGCAACTGGCGTTAAATCAAGCGACTGCAGAAGGCAAAGCATACGGGCGTGAACTGATTTTTACGTACGGTCCCTACGCCTCGCTTCAGACATGGATGTATAATCCCTTAACCGACAATTTAATGCTTTTTGGGGGCCTTTTTTTGGCGCTTTTTTACATTGTAGTGCTCCTAATAATATTTTGGCGGCGAAACGTACTTCTTATCCTTGCATTCCTCTGTGTTCTGATTTCTGTAAGCACCACGGACGGTTTGTTCACGTCGTATGCGCTACTGCTCTCGCTGGTTCTGTACCGGCTCACGGCGCCCCGGCATTCGTTCGACGGACTGGACCTCTCTCCAGGGGTGTTCGTCCCTCTCTGTGCGCCGCTTGGTTTTCTGCCACTGATCAAGGTGTCGATGTTCTTGGTGAGCGGCGTCTTCCTCGTCCTCTACTTCGTTTTTCTATGGTGGGAGGGGCTCAGGCTTGTCGCACTTGGCTCGGTGGCCGCGTCGCTGGTTACGGCGGTCGTCGCGTGGGTCGTTGCCGGTCAGTCAATCGATGGTTTGCCCGGCTACGTTCTAGCGATGTGGCCGATCGTGTCAGGTTATACCGACGCCATGTCGTTGAGCGGCAGCATCACCCAGGTCACCGGCTATATTGGCATATCCATTGCGCTTCTGTGGACAGTCGCGTTGTCGCGGTCGCTTCCTGCCGCGCCGCGGGCGCTTCTCACGCTTTCCTTCGCGGCTTTCCTTTTCGTCGCATTCAAGGAAGGATTCGTTCGACATGACGACGGGCGCGCGACCGTTGCCGCCTCAGCCCTGATGATAGCGGCGATTCTTTCGGTCTGGGCCGGGGCCAGAGTGAGCGCGGCGATACCCGTGATCTTAGCCGCCGCCGTCTGCACGTTTTTCATAGACATTCGGAATGTCCCTTCGGCAGGGGGCCTCCTGTTTAGCCGCCCGATGAATATGTACCGAAATTTGTATTACGGCATCAAGAACCGATTCGAGTCTGAACATCGGCTGCGGGACGACTACGATGACCATCTTAAAGCCATTCGGTCCGAATTTGCTGTCGACACCTTGCCCGGCACAACGGATATTTACCCTTATGATCAAGCCTATCTGCTGGCCTCGAAGAACATTTGGCAGCCACGACCTGTTCTGCAGAGCTATTCAGCCTACACCCCTGCCCTCGCCGAGACAGATCGCAATTATATTCTGAGTAGGCCGCCGGACAATGTGATCTTTCGCGTCGAAACCATAGATAATCGCATTCCGTCGCTCGACGACGGCGCGAGTTGGCCGGTTCTGCTAAACTCTTTCGTTCCCCTAAAACTCGCCGACGATACGCTTTATCTCCAGCGAAGCGAGGCGGTTGCCGACGCCGATCGCACGCCAATTCATGAAGCCACCCATTGGTTCCACGAAACGGTCCGTCTTCCGGCGGCCGACCAAGTCCTGTTCGCTCAGCTGACGTTCAAAAAGACGCTCGTGGGCAGGTTAGCGTCGTTCCTCTTCAAACCCGACCCTCTGGATATCGAGGTGAGCCTCGCTGACGGAACCACGAGAAGGTTCCGCGTCATTCCCGGGATGACCGAGACCGGCTTCGTTTTGACGCCGCTGATCGAATCCACCAGAGATTTTGCGCTTCTCTTCGGGGACCGTTCGATTCTGTCCGACAAAGCGGTGCGGTCGATCCGCATTGAGCCGCGTAACGGCGGAACGCGAATCTGGAGCGACAGATACAGCTTGAAGCTCAGCCGGCTCGACATGACGCGCGCTGCAGCGCGCAAGCAGATCGTGCCGCCCGCGTCTGGGCTTGAGGGTCCGCCCCAGGATTTCGAGCAAGCGGCCGCGGAAACGTGCGAAGGCAGCATCGACGCCGTCAATGGAGCCCCCCCTTCGGCTCCAGGCGTTCGGAAGCCGAAGACGCTCACGGTGTTTGGGTGGACGACGGTTTCCGGCAAGGACGGCAAGACCGCAGACGAGGTCTTCATGACCGTCATCGGAGAGGATGGCGTGAAGGGCTATATCAAAGCGTCAAAGGTTCCTCGCCCCGATGTCAGAGCCTATTTCGGAAAGCCGAATATGCAGAATCCGGGATTTCAGGCGACAGCCGATATCTCGGCCTCATCCGGCGATTTGACCCTCGGTATAGCACGGGTCCGAGACGGCGGACTCCACGAATGCAAGAACTTCTCGATCAAACTGCTCGACGTCCGGCGCGACGAGGCCGAATCTCGTTCGACCGAGCAATATGTCGCGCCGCAGGAGAGGCCTGCGACCGCAGTCGATGCCTGCGAGGGTAATATCGATCTGCTGAACGGATCGGTTCCACGCCCGACCAATTTTATCAGGGATTCGCTTTCCGTTGCCGGCTGGATGACCGCCTCCGGGAAGGACGGGGATCCGGCGGACGCGGTGTTCATTACGCTCACTGGCGACGACGCCACGACAGTTTATTTCAAGACGACACGCGTGCCCCGTCCCGATGTCAACGAGCATTTCGGTCGTCTCGATATGCCGGATGCCGGTTTCACAGTGACCCTGCCGATCTCGCAAATGACCGGGCGCTACGTCCTGAGCCTCGCCAGACTCAACAAGGGCAAACTGGAAACCTGCCCGCGGCTTCGCTGGCCTCTGTCAGTCAACGTCGCGACTCCTTGCGGTCGATCTTGGTCTGACAAGATAGCGCGATGGGCCCGCTTCGTCGGAATCGTTCCGAGCGCTTCCACGTTCGCCGAGGTCTGTGAGGAAGATTGACCTTGGCTTGCGGGCCGTGGCTGACCGTGGCCGACAGACCACAGCGGATCCAGCGGGGCTTGTCCAGGCAAAGGAAATGGTCACGCGTCCGGAGGAATCGTGCTAGGGACCTGCGGGCTGGCTTCGGCATGAGATGACGCGGGATCGCGGATCACCCTTTGCTGGAGTGCTCATTTCGTTGGATTAGGCGTTTTTGCTTCCTCTTAGAGTCGACATGAATCGAACGATGCGCGCGGGCGTCGCCGATAAAATGACCGAGCTTTCACCTGGCTCCGGGGAAGAGGTTCCGCCTCTAAGCCTCGATCTGGCGATCCCGTTGGTCCTCGATCTTGATGGAACGCTGTTCGCGACGGACACGCTCCACGAGTCCCTGATCCTCTTCCTTCGCAAGCATGCGTCCGACGCTTGGCGAATCCCCGGATGGGTCTTGTCCGGCCGCGCGGTCGCTAAGGAGCGACTCGCTGTAGCGGTAGCGAAAGAGAATCTCGCTCACTTTCCGACTAACGTCGAACTCGTCTCGTTTGCCGAGCGCGAGGCGGCGCGCGGCCGGCATGTGGTCCTCGCCACTGCGGCGGATCGCGCGATCGCGGAAAAGGCGGGGGCCCGGTTCCAGTTCATCACGGAAATCATCGCGTCTAACGGAAACGAGAATCTGAAGGGAGAGGCTAAAGCCCGCGAACTGATGAGCCGGTTTCCTGACGGATTTGTTTACGCCGGCGATTCTTCGGCAGACTTGCACATCTGGAGCAAAGCGTCAGGGGCGATCATCGTCGGCGGCGGTTCGCCTCTCGAGCGGAAGGTGGGCATGTCGACGCCGATCCTGGTGACGTTTCCCGGGACCTCGGCGGGCGCTTCTGCAATTCGTCGAAGTTTGCGGCTTCATCAATGGGCGAAGAACGCGCTTGTATTCGTCCCCCTCGTCCTCGGCGGCAAGGCCTTCGACCCGACGGCTTGGCTGCACGCTGCGATCGCCTTCGTCGCCATCGGCCTCCTAGCGTCGGCCACCTATGTCCTGAACGACCTCTGGGACTTGGCCGAGGATCGCCAGCATTGGTCAAAGAAACAGCGCCCGCTGGCTAGCGGCGACCTTTCAATTGCCTTCGGTTTCCGACTGGTCGTGATCGCGAGTCTCGGGGCCTTTGCGCTTGCCCTGGCAGTTGGGACGGGAGCAGCGGCCATTCTTGCGATCTATCTTGCGCTCAGTCTGGCGTATTCGTTCCGATTGAAGCGCGAGCCGATCATCGACGTGTTCGTTCTCGCGACGCTTTTCACGACGCGTTTGGCCCTAGGCGTGGTCGCCGCCGGCGCGACCCTTTCGCCTTGGCTAATGGTCTTCTCGATGTTCATCTTTCTGTCCCTGTCGCTGGCGAAGCGTCAGACGGAGATCGCACGGATGGTTGAACATGGGCGAGAGCGTACTCTCGGTCGCGGCTACTGCGCCAGTGACGCGCCGCTCGTCCTCGCAATCGGCATTTCGACCATGATGGCGACAGTGCTGATAATGGCGATCTATCTGATCGACGACGCTTTTCCGACCGGTTTCTACCGGCATCCTGACATGCTGTGGGGATTCCCAGTCATCATTTTCCTTTTCCTGGCGCGCATATGGCTGCTGTGTCACCGGGGCGAGCTTCACGACGATCCGGTTGCCTTCGCGTTGAAAGACAGGATCAGTCTTCTCCTTGGCGCAGCGATGGTCGCGCTCTTCGCCGCAGCCATTGCTTAGTCACGACATGTCGACTTCAACCATGCTTTCCTTCCGCGAGCGCACGGACGTTCTCTCATGGGGTAGAGTCGTTAGACAGCCTCAGCTCGTCGCCAATCCACGTTTTGCCGACGAGCTGCCTGCGCTGGTTCTGGACAGCGGCTCGAGGAGCAGGCTAACGGTCGGCCTGCGGCGTTCCTGTAAAAATTCCTGCCTCACCGGCGCAGGCGCACTGATCGACATGCGCGGGCTCTGCGCGGCCGCGGGCCTCCACGCGGTGAGGGTCTTCGCCCTGTACATCTCCTCGACCACCATGCATCGCCGTTGCAGCTATCCGCAGGCGCTGTGGCTCGTCTGGCCCATTCTGGTGTACTGGATCGGGCGCGCGATCATCATGGCGGAGCGTCGCCTGATCGACGACGACCCGATCCTGTTCGCGCTCAGGGACAGGGTGAGCCTGCTCGCATTCGCCGCCATCGCCGCCGTCATGATAATCGCCGCGGCATGACGGAAACGGAACCTCTTCCGCGACGCTCCGCCCACGAGGTGGAAACAGGGCCAAGCGCAACTCGGCAGCGCTTCGTCGAACGCGGCGACATCGTCGCGTGGGGTCGGGTGGACCGCCGCCCCCAGCACTGGGCGCGACCGCAGTTTCGCGACGAACTCGGCGATCTTATCCGCGACCCCGCCTGGCCGGAGAAGCTCGCAATCGGGCTTCGGCGCTCCTACGGCGACTCCTGCCTCAACAGCGGCGGCGCGCTCGTCGACATGACGGGGCTCGACCGCCTCATCGCGTTCGACCCGCTCTCGGGCCGACTCCGCGGGGAGGCCGGCGTAAGCCTGTCCGAAGCCATCCGGCACATCGTGCCGCATGGCTGGTTCCTGCCGACGACGCCGGGCACGCGTTTCGTCACGCTCGGCGGAGCGGTCGCCAACGACGTCCACGGCAAAAACCATCACATGGCCGGCACCTTCGGTTCGAGCGTCACGGCGCTGGGCTTGCTGCGGGGCGACGGCAGCCGCGTCATGGCGACCCCAACGACGGAACCGGACCTCTTCCGGGCGACGATCGGCGGACTCGGCCTCACCGGCGTGATCGAGTGGGTCGAGTTCGCGCTCGCGCCGATCCCGAGCGGGTTGCTCGACGTCGAGATCGCGCCTTTCGAGACTCTCGAGGCGTTCTGGTCGCTGGCGGCCGAAAGCGTCGGCTCGCACGCGCACACGGTTGCCTGGATCGACTGCGCCACGAGCGGAGTACGAGGCGTGTTCACTCGCGCGAACTGGGTGCCTGCCGGCGGCCTTGCGCCTCACAACGATCGTTCGCTTGGCGCCATCCCGTTCGAGTTCCCGGGCTTCGCCCTGAACCGGCTGAGCGTCGGGGCCTTCAACGAATTCTACTACCGGCTGCACAAGATGAAGGCGGCGCGGCAGAGGCAGGATTATCAGACCTACTTCTATCCGCTCGATTCCATCCGAAGCTGGAACCGGCTCTACGGGGTCCGCGGGATGCGTCAGTATCAGTGCGTCATTCCGTGGGGCGAGGAGCGGGTCGCCCTGTCGGCGCTGCTGGCGGAGATCGCCCGAGCGGGGCAGGCCTCGTTCCTCGCCGTGCTGAAGACGTTCGGCGACAAGTCCTCGCCGGGGCTGCTGTCGTTTCCGCGGCCGGGAACGACGCTCGCGCTCGATTTTCCCAACCGGGGCGAGCGGACCCTGTCGCTGATGGGCCGCCTCGACGCGATCGTCCGCGAGGCCAAGGGCGCGCTCTATCCCGCGAAGGACGGACGGATGCCGGGGGACATGTTCAGGCTTTCTTTCCCGCAATGGGAGACCTTCGCGCGGCTGAAGGACCCGGCGATGAACTCGGACTTCTGGCGGAGAGTTTCACAATGAACGCGGCGCCGAAACGGATTGTGATTCTCGGGGCGGCCTCCGCAATGGCCGAGGTGGCGGGGCGTCTCTGGGCGGCCGAGGGTGCGCGCCTCGCGCTCGTCGGACGCAACGCGGATCGCCTGGAGGCGATCGCCGCCGATCTTCGGGTGCGCGGGGCGGCAGCCGTTGAGATCGAGGTCGCCGACTGCGCCTCGGTCGACGCCACCTCAACGCTCGACGCGCTCGCGCAAAGGCTCGGCGGCCTCGACGTCGTCCTGCTCGCTTACGGCGTCCCAGGAGACCAGTCCCAACTCGAGCGCGATCCGGCGGCGACGGCTGACCTCCTGCAAACGAATTTCGTCAGCGCCGCCGCATGGTGTCTCGCCGCGGCCGACTGTTTCGAGCGCCAGCGCTCGGGCGCGCTCGTCGTGATCGGCTCGGTCGCCGGGGATCGCGGTCGGGCGTCGAACTACGTCTACGGCGCCTCGAAGGCGGGACTAGCGACCCTTGTCGAAGGCGTCGCGCACCGGCTGGCGAAGTCGGGAGCGCGCGCGGTCCTGATCAAGCCGGGCTTCGTCGACACACCCATGACCGCCCACATCGCGAAAAAAGGCCCGCTCTGGGCGCAGCCCGAGGCGCTCGGCCAGACGATCGTCAAGGCGGCCAACAAAGGCGGTCCTGTCGCTTACGCGCCATTCTACTGGAGAGGGATCATGGCGGTGATCCGCAACGTCCCGGCTCCGATCTTCCATCGCATGAACCTCTGAAAGAGCCATGGCGGACAAAGGGAAAATCGTCGTCACCGGCGGGGCGGGGCTGGTCGGCCAGAATCTCATTCCGCGTCTGGTCGAACAGGGCTACGGCCCGATCGTCACGATCGACAAGCATGAGACGAACACCGCCACGCTCGTGAAACTCAACCCGAGCGTGCAGGTGATCAAGGCGGATCTCGCCAGGCGCGGACCATGGCAGGAGGCGTTCACCGGCGCGGGCACGCTCGTCCTAAACCATGCGCAGATCGGCGCGCTGGACGAAAAGCCTTTCCTCGACAACAACGTCTCGGCGACCGAAAACGTCATCGCCGCAGCCAAGGCGAACGGGATCGCCAACGTCGTCCACATAAGCTCCTCGGTCGTCAACTCGATTGCGCGCGACTACTACACCGAGACAAAGAAGGCGCAGGAGAAGCTTGCGGTCGCGAGCGGCCTGCCGACCAGCGTGCTGCGTCCGACGCTGATGTTCGGCTGGTTCGACCGGAAACATCTCGGCTGGCTCGCGCGGTTCATGCAGCGTACGCCGGTCTTCCCGGTTCCCGGCGACGGCCAGTTTCTGCGCCAGCCGCTGTACGTCGGCGATTTCTGCGCCATCATCGCGTCCTGCATCGAGACGCCGCGCCCCGGTCAGGCCTTCAACATCTCCGGCCGCGAAACACTGGCCTACATCGATCTGATCCGGGCGGTGAAAGAGGCGTCGAAATCGTCGACGCGCATCGTCTTCATCCCATACCGCCTGTTCTGGCTCCTGTTGCGGACCTACGCGCTCGTCGACAAGGACCCGCCGTTCACCACGCGTCAGCTTGAGGCCCTGGTGATCCCGGAAACGTTCGAGGTGATCGACTGGCCGGCGACCTTCGGCGTGCGGGCGACGCCGCTTCAGGAAGCGTTGCGCCAGACGTTCCAGCATCCAGTCTATTCCCATGTCGCGCTCGATTTTTGAGGCTGTAACGCCATGATAACCAGCCGCTTCGTCCGCTTCCTCCTGACCGGCGGGTGCGCTGCGCTCGTCAATCTCGGCAGCCGCTATGCGCTCAACCTGTTCATGAGCTTCGAGGCGGCGGTCGCGGTAGCTTATCTGTTCGGCATGGTGACCGCCTACGTGCTCGCCAGGATCTTCGTGTTCGACAAGTCAGGCCTCGCGGTCGCAACCGAGTTCCGCCGGTTCGTGATCGTGAACCTCCTGTCGCTCGCAATTGTCTGGGTCGTCTCGGTCGGCTTAGCGTTCTACGTCTTCCCGGCAGTCGGGTTCCGCTGGCATGGGGAAGACGTCGCGCATCTGATCGGCGTCCTGTCCCCATCGGTAGTGGCCTATTTCGCCCATAAGCATTACACGTTCCGCGGCGAGGTGCAGTCCACGGACAAGTCGGCCGTGGCGCCCGAGATGGGCGCCGCGCGCGGGCAAGGGCGCTGAATCCCCATGCGCGAATCGCGTCAGCCGCGTCAGTCTCGGGTATCGACATGAAACGTGTTGCCGTTATCGGCGCAGGCGCAATGGGTCTCGCCGCCGCCTATCATGCACAGAAGGCCGACCACCGGGTCGTCGTTTACGAGGCGGACAAGGTAGCCGGCGGGATGGCCGCCCACTTCGACTTCGGCGGGCTGTCGCTCGAGCGCTACTACCATTTCGTCTGCAAGGCCGACCGGCCGACGTTCGAACTCATGGGCGAACTCGGGATCGAGGACAGGATGCGCTGGGTTCCGACCCGCATGGGCGTCTATACCAGCGGACGCGTACATGCGTGGGGCGACCCGGTCGCGCTGCTCAAGTTTCCGGGCCTGTCTCCGATCGAGAAACTGCGTTACGGACTGATGATGTTCATGGCGACGCGCCGCGAAACGGCGGGCGACCTGGAGCATCTTTCAGCCAAGCAGTGGATCGTGCGCGCGTGCGGGCCCAAGGTCTACGACTCGATGTGGCGGCCGCTGTTCGACCTCAAGTTCTACGAATACGCCGACAACATTTCGGCGGCGTGGCTCTGGACGCGGATCAAGCGGGTGGGAACCTCGCGAAAGTCGCTCTTTCAGGAGGAACTCGGCTATATCGACGGCGGCTCGGAAACGCTGGTGCGCGCGCTTGTTGACGCGATCGAGAAGGGCGGCGGAGCCGTGCGTCTCGGCGCGCCGGTCACGGAAGTCGTTGTCGAGACCGGCGCGGTAAAGGGTGTGCGGTCGGGCGGGACGGTCGAGGCGTATGATTCGGTCATTTCGACGATACCGACGCCGCTCGTGTCGAAGATGATTCCCGGTCTACCGGATGATTCGAAGAAGGCCTACGACGCGATCAAGAATGTGGGCGTCGTCTGCCTTATATTCAAACTCAGGAAGTCGATCACGCCGAACTTCTGGGTGAACGTGTTCGATCCGTCGATGAACATTCCGGGCTTCGTCGAGTTCTCCCGTCTTCGTCCGACGCCCGACACGATCGTCTACGTTCCCTATTACATGCCGACCACGAGCGCGAACTGGAAGCGGAGCGACGCGGATCTGATCGATGAGGCGTTCGGCTACCTTAAGCGAGTCAATCCCGCCCTGACCGACGCCGACCGGATCGACGCAAGGGCGGCCCGTCTCCTCTACGCGCAGCCGGTCTGTCCGCCGGGGTTCGCCGCGATGATCCCCAAGACCCAGACGCTCATCGCCGGCCTTCAGGTCGCCGACACGTGCTTCTATTATCCGGAAGACCGCGGCGTCTCCGAAGGCGCACGCTGGGCCAAGCTTATGGCGGCCGCGGTCGACGACCCGACGGTCTGGGACCGGGAACGCTGACCCAACGTATAACCGCTCGGCCGTGTTAGTTTCATCTCGACCCGCCCGTTGTAGAGGAACAGAAGACAGCGCCCATGAGCAAGCCCGTTGGGGAACTCTCCGTAGGTCAGGTGCGCCGGCGCAGATGAACATCTGCGCCGCGGCCTCGCTTTGCTGGATTCTCCACGATCGCGACATCCAGGCTCCCTCCACGCGGCCCTACCGACGATCGAGTCGAGCGGCGTCGCCTTGCCGCGCGTCTGCGAGACAGGCGGCGCGCTTGGGAAGGCGGCCGATTTCGACGCCCGTCTCGGCATCGAGCGCAATGTTTGCCGGGCGTCGATCAGGTCCGCGACCGAGCCGATGAGCGACACCGAGGGGATCGATCTCGTCTTCGCGCCTGAGGTCGGTGGGAGGGGCGCCACCATCAGCACCGACGCCGCGCTCAACTGCATCGCCTTTCCGCAAATGGACGACGCGATCTGCGCCGACAACTTGGGGTGCGATCCAAACTGATGCAATCAGGCGGTGCGGCGCAGTGATTTTTGCGGGTTGTTGTCATTGGCGACGGCGGGGCTTTGTTGGGCGAGGGCTTTCCAATAGGCGTTCCAGTCGCCGTTGATTCGGTTTATCCGCAAGGCGAGCATGGATTCGGCATGCTC
>NZ_JBKQOT010000025.1:0-5521 GCF_052145395.1 Roseiarcus sp. | reverse complement strand
AGATTCCTTTTCCCCGTTGCACGCGAGCGGTTCCCTTCAGCAAATCGTTGGCCGCGGATTCATAGGCTTGGCGTGCTGCCTGGACCGCGCTGACCAACGCCTGCTCTGCTGAAGGCATTGATCCGGGCAGGGCTTCGGGAGGTGGTTGCGGGGCGAAGGCGTCTCCGGTCCAGAAGGTGGTGCGGGTTTGGTGAGCGGCTCGTCCCCGGCGCAGATGGCGCAGCCGCGCTCCCGCTGCGACGCCGTTCTTTCGTCGCTCTCCGGCGTCTTACTCAATGGAGTTGTGGGCGCGTTGACGGCGGGGGCGCTTATGGAGAATTCACAGGGCCACGATATCGGATTTTGGAACCTAGGTGGAACCTACACCGCAAAATTGCGACAGCGACGGGGCTCCCTCGCCCATTCGCTTCATCCAATATTTCAGTGGCTTAATGATGGTACCGCCACCCCGGCTCGAACGGGGGACCTCTAGATCCACAATCTAGCGCTCTAACCAACTGAGCTATGGCGGCATGGGCTCTTGGGCGCCGCGGAAACTAGTCGCAAAGGCCCGTGCATGCAAGCCCGCATCGCCCGCTGGCGCAACACCAAAATTCGCCCTGTCCAGGGTCGTCGGGGCGCTGGAGCGGGTTGCAAGCGAGCCGGTTTCGCGGCTCTCAGTTGCAGAACGCCCCAAGACAGACGGGGGGACGGGTCCGCCCGCGGATTTGGCCGGATCCAGTTCTATTTTATCGTAGGCAAAGCAGCAAACGCTTGCTAAAAAGAGAAATCATAAATACGCTCATCTCAAAGGCTTCAGATCGGACATCCGATGCCGCTTGTCCTGAATAGGGCTCGCCCGCCGCGTCGAGCCGACGCGCCCATCCGCCGGGCCTCTTACGGACTCGCGTCGAGCGCGAGGGCGACCGGCGCGGAGGCAAGCGCAAGCGCGGCTCCCGCCGCCGCCAGCATCGAACCCGCTCCCCCTGCCCTTCCCGGCCGTCCACTCGCCCGGAAAAGTCGCCGCAAGGGATTGAAAAATCTCGATTCCGGATTGCAAATGGCGCTGGCTCCCCTCCCCCTCCGGAGAGGCGCGTTATCGGTCTTTCGTCCCTTATCGGCGCTCTTCGCGCTGGCCGCGCTGTTCGTCCTGGCCGCCGCCGCAACCGCGTCGGCTGACCGGCTGGAAACCTTCGCCAGCGCGGCCGGCGAGCCCATTCAAGGGTATCTCGCGAAACCCGAGGGCGCCGGGCCGTTCCCGGCGGTCGTTCTGCTTCATTCGTGCCTCGGCCTGCCATCCAATCGGCGCGCGATCGAAACGGCCCTCAATGGCGCGGGCTACATCGCGCTGTTCGTCGACGAGTTCTCCACCCGCGGTCTCAAGGAGACCTGTTCGGTCGACTTTCCGCAGCTTGTCCCCGACGCGTTCGGCGCTCTCGCGTATCTCTCCGGTCGGCCCGACGTCGATGCACGCCGCGTCGCGATCGTCGGCTTTTCGCAAGGTGCGGACGGAGCGCTGGCCGCGGCCGCCTCGCCCGAGGGCGCGGCGCACGGCGTCGCGGCCGACCTCCGCTTCCGCGCGGCGGCGGCCTTCTACCCGCCTTGCGCCAATGAAGCCGGCCAGCGCCTCGCGATTCCGACCCTCATCGTGGTCGGGGGGGCGGACGAGGTGACGCCGGCGGCCGACTGCCGACGACTCGTCGAGGGGCAGCCGGGCGTCGCGCGGTTGAGCGTCTATCCCGGCGTCGCCCATTGCTTCGACGATCCCGCCTTCGCCGGCGGCAAACGCGTGCTCGGCATGACGCTGCGGTACGACGCGGGGGCCGCGCGACGGGGCATGACGGACCTCATCGCCTTTCTGCAGGGCAGCCTCGCCCGTTGAATCTTCCTATCCGCCGTCGATTTCACGCTCGCGCCACAAAATTGGCCGAAGCGGGGGCCGTTGAACCAGCGAAAGGACCAACGAGGGGATGATTCGGAGACGCGAATTTCTGATCGGCGCGGCCGCGGCAGCGGGCGCTTCGTCACTGGCCGGGGCGACCGCATTCGGCCGCGACCTGTCGCCGCCGCTCAACGACAAGGCGGCCTTCATCGCCTGGGGCAAGACGAACCTGAACGAGGACCCGGTTTATCTCGAGCGGCGTTTCGACCGCTACAAGGAGGTGCTGGCGTTCAACGATCTGTGGACGCCGGCCGAGAAGCGCGCCTTTCTCCTGACGCCCCGCCAGGAATTCGTGCGGCCCGAGGATAAGGACCAAGCCTACGTCGGACATTATATCGACATCGGGTTCGGCGTCACGATCACCCCTCCCGGCACCATGGGGCGGATGACCAGCGCCCTCCAGCTTCGCAACGGCGAGAAGGTGCTCGAGATCGGCACCGGCTCCGGCTACCAGTCGGCGCTGCTGACCTACCTGACCCCGCGCGTCTACACCATCGAGATCATCCCGGAGCTGGCGGCGCGCACCCGCGGGGTCTATGACCGGCTGATCGGGGCCGGCTACCGGGAATACGCCGACATCGCGACCCGCAGCGCCGACGGCTATTACGGCTGGACCGAGGCGGCGCCGTTCGACAAGATCATCGTCACCTGCGGCATTGACCACATCCCGCCGCCGCTCCTGCAGCAGCTCCGGCCCGACGGCATCATGGTCATCCCCGTAGGGCCGCCCGGCGCGCAGCACATTCTCAAGGTGGTCAAGAAGACGGGCGCCGACGGACAGGCTTCGGTCGCGCGCTCCGACATATTTGGCGGCAAGGTCATCCCCTTCGTCCCGCTGAGCGGCGGGCATCAGGCGGGCGGCGACGCGGGCTAGTCCCGGAGCGGGGCTGCGGCCGAGCGAGGAAGGGCGCATGAGTCTGGTTCTCGTTACCGGCGGGTCCGGGTTCATCGGCGGCCATTGCATCCTGCAAGCCCTGGCGGCCGGCCATTCGGTGCGCGCGACCCTGCGCAATCCGGCGCGCGAAAGTGAAGTCCGCGGCCTCATCGATCGGGCGGGCGCGCAGGGGCTCGAGCGGCTTTCGTTCGCCGCCGCCGATCTCGAACGCGATGCGGGCTGGCCCGAGGCGGCCGCAGGCTGCGATTTCGTTTTGCACGTCGCGTCGCCCTTTCCGCTTGCCGTCCCGAAGCACGAGGACGACCTGATTGTCCCGGCCCGCGATGGGGCGCTCAGAGTGCTGAAGGCCGCCCGCGCGGCGGGCGTCAAGCGCGTCGTGCTGACCTCGTCGTTCGCCGCCGTCGGCTACGGCCACAAGGAGCAGGCCGCTCCCTTCGACGAGACGTCCTGGACCAACCTGCGAGGCGAAGGCCTGACCGCCTATGTAAAGTCGAAGACGATCGCCGAGCGCGCGGCCTGGGATTTCGTCAAGGAGGGCGGGCCGGAGCTCGCCGTCGTCAATCCCGTGGGCGTTTTCGGTCCCATTCTCGGGCCCGACACGTCGACGTCGGTCGTCATCGTCCAGCGCATGCTGGACGGCTCGACGCCTGGCCTGCCCCACCTGCGGTTCGGGGTCGTCGACGTGCGCGACGTCGCCGATCTGCACTTGCGCGCCATGACCGATCCGCGCGCCAAAGGCGAACGTTTCCTGGCGGTGTCGGGCGACTTCATGAGCTTAAGCGACATGGCGCGGATCCTGAAGGAGCGCCTCGGCGAAGCGGCCCGGCGCGCGAGGACGCGGGAGTTGCCCGACTGGCTGGTGCGGCTCGCGTCGTTTGCCGACTCCTCCGTCCGGCAGATCGTTCCGGAACTCGGCAAATCAAAGAACGCGACGGCCGAAAAGGCCAAGCGGCTGCTGGGCTGGTCGCCGCGCTCGCGCGAGGACGCGCTGATCGCGACCGCCGAAAGCCTGATCAAGCTCGGCCTCGTCAGGCGCTAAGGCGGGCGACGCGATTGCGGACTCGAAATGCGACGCGGACAACGCGTTTCGAGGTCGGTTTCCGGCGATTTCGCCCACTGAAAGACCCGTTGGGGCTCGAAAACGCGCTTCGAAGGCCGCTCCGCGTGAACGCTTTTTTGCAGCCGGTCGCACGATTTCAAGGCTTTAGGCCCAGGATTTGGATTCGCATCGGCGTCTGAGGGGGTCGTTTGCCGCATTTCGGCCATATTCTGGCTCGCCAGAGCGGCCTGCCGCGCGCCGACAGCCAGGCCGCGACGCGCGACGCAACCGCTGCGTTGCGCGCGGCCCAGGCGTCGAATGCCGATGGCCGCGAGAGGCGGCGGCAGGGGGAGACGAAGGCGGCGAGGCGCGGCATGGGTCCGATCCGGCGGCGACAGGATCACGCTAGGCGATATTCCTGTTTTACTCAAGCAATTGTTGCATGCATCCTGGCAAAGAGAAAAGCCAGAAGCGAGGCGCGCCGTCCGCGCGCGCCACGACAGGACGCGACGGCTTTGCGCGCGGCGGGCGCTTGCCTTAGCTTGTCCGCGGGATCCCGGCGGCTGACGCTCCCACGCCGAGGACGCGGGGACGCTGGCCATGAACGCAACGCGCATCGCTGCGGCGATCTTCTGGACGGCCGTGGCGATCCTCATCGTCGCGCCGATCGGCCTGTGGAGCGCGTTGGCGCTCTGGTTCCGGCTTCCGGCGCCGGACGCGGTCCGCGCGGTCGCGGCCGGCGTCGCCGGGCTCGCAGCGCTGGCTGCGATCTTTGCGCTCTTTTCCCGCTTTCGCTGGCGGGCGCTCGGCCTCTTCGCGCTCGCTTTCGCGGGCGTCGTCGTCTGGTGGAGCACGATTCTGCCGCCGCTCGACGGTGACTGGGCGCCCGACGTCGCCCGGCAGACGACCGGGACGGTCAAGAGCGACATTCTGACGCTCTCCGACGTGCGCGACTTCGACTGGCGCTCGCACAAGGACTACACCGAGAAATGGGAGAAGCGCAGCTACGACCTCTCGAAGCTCGACGCGCTCGATCTCATCCTCGCCTATTGGGCCGGGCCGCAGATGGCCCATCTCATCATGAGCTTCGGCTTCGACGACGGACAATTTCTGTCGTGGTCGATCGAGGTGCGGCGGGAGAAAAGCGGAGAATTTTCGCCGATCGCCGACGCCTTCCGGTCGCACACGATCGTTTCGCTCGCGACGACCGAGCGTGACTCGGTCCGCCTGCGCTCGAACGTGCGCGGCGAGGACGTTCGCCTTTACCGCCTTCGCGCGTCGCCCGAGGCGATCCGCACGCTCCTCATCGGCTACGTCGACGAAGCCAATGGACTTAATCACCAGCCCATGTGGTACAATTCGATCACCACCAATTGCACGACGGCCGTCACGCGGCTGATCCGAAGCCTCGGCGGCGCGCTGCCGTTCGACTGGCGCCTCATCGTCAACGGCTATATGCCCGGCTTCCTCTACGACCACGGCGCCGTGAACACCTCGATCCCGCTCGCCGAGCTCATGGAGCGGGCGCGCATCAACGAGCGCGCGAAGGCCGCCGACCAGTCGCCGGATTTCTCGCGCCTCATCCGGGTCGGCATTCCCGCGCCGGACGGCAAGCCGCTGATGTGAGGGCGGACGCCCCGTCGGGGCGCTTCGCAGATGGCCGCAG
>NZ_JBKQOT010000024.1:0-7125 GCF_052145395.1 Roseiarcus sp. | reverse complement strand
CGCGATTGCCAGATCAGCGATATTCCCCGGCCTTGCCGGGACACCGGCCCGCCTTATAAGGCGGGTTTCGTGTTTCTGGGCTTCGATAGCTCCGTGCATCAAACCGGGCGCGAGTCGCCCGATTCGGCTAGAGTCGCGCTGTTCGCCTGTTCCGTCAACGCGATGTCCAGACGATCGTCAAATGATCGGCTGTTAAAAACTGTCGAAATGCGGGTGGCCTTCGATGACATTGTCGCCGAGGAAGGCGTGAGCGGCTCGGTCCCTGTCGAGGATTGGCCGGTCGGAAGCCATCTGTTCGCGCGGTTGCAGCTTGCGCTCTATTCGCGGGGTCCCACACTGCGCCGGCCGGCCTGTCGACGGCGTGCTCGGCACACACGCGTGGGGAGAGACATGTCTGGACCTGCGAAATGCCCAACCTGCGGAGGACGGCTCGAAGGCGTCGAACCGCAGCGGCTGCGCACGAGGGGAGCCTCCCCGACATCCCCGTCTTTCACCCACGAGCGGCGCTAGACACGACGCACATCCTCGCGCCGCCGCCCTCACGCACGGGGCTAGCTCGTTGAACGGGTCCGGGTCGCTGATCCCTGAGCGCCGCTAGTATGGGATCGCGTTAAAGTCGATCTTCCCGAAGCGATCCGTCTGATTTTGCAGGACAGCCTAATCGAAGTCGTAAATTTCGTCGTCCCCCCAATCGTCCGGATACTTGATCCTGAATAACGAGCCGGTCGAGGCCTACATTTCGTGGAAGCCGCGCCCGGAAGGCGCTGTCGGTCGCGGATTACCTGCCTACGGTTGACGCGAAGCCAAGTGCGCCGCCATTTCAGGCCCTCGCTCAAATCGCAAAATGCGCAAACCGGCGCCCCCGCGCCTCAGCCATCGGCGCGCCTCATGCCACGGCCGGGGCTGAGCGCTCGACCTCGGCCTCGGCGGCCGCCTTCATCGCTCTCGTCAGCGCCTCGTAGCAGGCTGCCCAAGCGGCGCGGACCTCGGGCGTGAAGTCGGGGCCAAGCGCCCCATCGAGCGTCTTGAGCAGCGCCACGCCGCCGATCTCGTATTCGTGCGGCCCTACGCCGTAGGCAACGTGCCTGCGGCCGAGCTCCCGCACCGTCGGCATCACCTCGTCGAGCCGGTCGAGATGGGCGATCGCGGTCGCGATCACCGCCATGATCTTGTGCCCTTGAGTTTCGATGTCGATCTTGAACAGCCGCCTGAGGCTCGGGTCGATGGCGAAGATGTTGTCGTAGAGCATGAGCCCCGCCTGATCGGCTATCGGGGCGATTTTGTCGAAGGTCTGGCGCACGAGCGCCTTTTGCGTTTCGTCCATAGCGGTCTTCCCTCATGTCGTGGCGCCTCTCGGCATGGCGGAGAATTAGCGCGGCTGACGAGGCGCTTCGTCTCAGCGCATGCAGGAACGAATCGCAGGGAATGCAAATCGCAGTTTGGCGGCTGACGGAGCGCGGCGTTTTCGCGCCGCGCCCGGTCGTCGGCTCCCGATCAGAACTTCGTGCCTTTTCGGGTCAGGACGATATCCTGGGTGAGGGTCTGGCCGGCTACGACGGTCAGCGTCGTGTGGAACACCGTACAATTGGGAGCCGAGGCGGAAAGCTCCACCGTTCCCGGCTGCAGGCCCGTCAGCACGTACGCTCCGCCCGCGCCCGACTTGACGGCGCCGCCCGGCTCGGCCGAGACGGAAGCGCCGTCGAGTCCGAACATGCCGCCATCCGTGTCTTCCTGGACGGTCCCGGAAATTGTGCCGAGGAGCTTGTAGTAAGCGATCGCCTGGATATCGCTGTCGGCGGGCGCGGAGAGAGTTGCGCCGGAAATGACGCCGTTGCTGTCCTGGAACCAGCCGACGAACTGGCCGAACCCGGCGATCTCCGGCTTGGCCACGATCACGGCCGCGGCGTTCGTCGGCACCACGGTCGACGTCGACGTCCACGGAACGCCGTCGACCGAGGCGATTGGCGTCTGGCCCGAAATCGGCGCGTTTTTGTCGACGGAGAAGGCGTAAGTGGTGACCTGATCCACGGGAGGGCCGACGCCGCTGAAATACCACGCGGTGGCGGAGAAGTCGTTGGACGGCACGGTCCAGGTCTGGGACGGCGGAGGCGCCGTCGGCACGAAGTAGATCTCGGAGTTTATGTTCCAGAACTCGAACGTGCACCCGGCCGGGTCGGGTTCCGTCAACGGAGCCGTGAGCGAGCCGATGGGCGCGCCTGACTGAAGCGGGGAGGTTTCCGGAGGCGGCAATTCCGGAATTGGCGACCCTGAAGGGAACAACGCGTACGAGACGGTCATATTTGTCATGTTGCAGTCTCCTTTTTGCTCGGACTCCCCCCGTGGGAAGTCGACTGGGTTCGGCCAGGTTGCATTCAATCGAGCGGCGGTGGCCGTCGCCGCCGCCCGAAGGCCCGTCAGCGGGCGGGGCGAACGCCGCGACAGCGACAAAAGGCGAGCGGGCGATTTACGAATGGCATCATGGCGATCTCCTCTTTGAGGTTGGCGCCGGGAAGTCTTGGCTCGCATCCGGGATACGCGCTTCGCGCCCCGCCATCGTCTCAGCGCATGCGGGATCGAGTCTCACCGCGCGCAAAATCGCGCGTCACGCCGGGCCAAGCGCGGAATGAGATTCGATTGTGCGCCCAGCAAGACGAACAGCGCTCGCCGCCGCGCAAACATGCCGCTGTCGCGGGGGTCCCGCAGTTTCAATCGTGAACGATGGAGGGCGGGCGATGTCGAAAACCAGAGTGTGGCCGAAAACGTCGGCGAACACCCCCGTCTGGCTCGTGACCGGCGCCAGCGGCTACCTCGCCTCGGAGCTTTGCCGGCGAATCAAGGCGGATCTGCCGCATGTCCATCTGATCGCGAGCGACGCGAAGCCTCCCGCGCACAAGGCGTTCGACGAATTCCTCGTCGGCTCTCTCGATGAGCCCGGCAACGAGGTCGTTCGGGAGATCGGCGGCAACAGGATCGATCTCGTCGTTCATCTGGCGGGCGTCGCGGTCGAAGGATGGTGCCACGAACACCCTATCGAGACTTGCGAGTCGAACATCCGCTCGGTCTACCTTCTGCTCGAAGCCGCACGGCGGAGCACGCGCGGGACGAGGTTCATCCTCAGCACGACGGAAAGGGTGTACGGGCGCGACGCATCCGCGGCGGATCCCTATTGCGAGGACGATCCGCTGCTGCCGAAGAACATCTATGAGACCTCGAAAGTCTGCGCCGATCTGATAGCGCAGTCCTACAGCCTCGCCTACGGTTTGCCGCTCGCGATCGTCCGCTTCTCGAACATCTACGGCGGGGTCGACCGCAATTCGTCGCGGCTGTTCCCCGCCGCGATCGAGCGCCTCGAGGCCGGGCTCGCCCCGGAGCTGCGACTGACCGCGGACGGGGCCGAATACACGCGCGACTTCATTCACATCTGCGATGTCGTCGATGGCGTGATGAAGGTGGCCGAAGGGCTGTTGGCGTCGGACCCGCGCGTCGTCGGCGAGGCCTTCAACATCAGCAGTGGCCGGGAATATCGCGTGAGAGACGTGCTCGAAGAGATCATCGCCGATTGCAAGCCGGGCGCGCGCTACCGCGAGGTCAAAGGCGGCGTCGACTATCTCGAGATCGTCAATCAGTGCGCAAGCAACGAGAAGATGCGACGGGTCCTCGGCTGGGCGCCGAAAGTCACCCTCACCGAGGGCTTGCGGAGGATGAGGGCTGCGCTGGCGGAGAGGTCCCGGCTTGCGAGCTAGCAAGAACCCAATCACGCCAATCGACGCGGGCTCGCCGCGCGGGCCCGCGGCGCGTTAGTTCCGGTCAACGGCCTGGCGGCGCATCTCGCAGGGGGTCATCCCGTAGGCGTCGCGAAACCGGCGGAAGAAGGTCGCGAGGCTATTGAACCCCCAGGCGAAGGCGATGTCGGTGACCGACCGCCCGCCAATCGGACTGATGAGCGCCGAGCGGCACTCTTCGAGGCGGCGCATCACGACGTATTGGGCAAAGCTCGCGCCGCTCGACTCGAACAGAAGATGGAGCTGCCGGACCGAGATCTTGAGCGCGGCCGCGGCGCGCTCGGACGACAGACGCGGATCGGAGAGATGTCGATCGATGTGGCGTTTGGCCTCTTCGAGCCGCGCGCGCCTGATCGCATCCTTTTGGTCCCCGGCGGCGGCGCCGCAAGCGACCGCCAGGAGCCGGCAGAAATTGTCGGCGACGACGTCGGCTTCGCGGTCGTCGAGCCCGTCGAGTTGGGCGCTGAGGGCCTCCAGATAGGACTTGATCATGGCCGCGAGCCCGCCCGCCGCCGAAAGATCGAGGCCGCGAGGACATCGGGAAACCGGCAGATGCGGTTCGACGAGCTTTCGCGGAAAGAACCACAGCTCGTGGTCAAAGCCGTGGCGCGGCTTGGCGTAGTAGGGAACCGTCGGATCCGCGACAATAAGGTCGCCCGGGGAGGTGAAGAATTCGCGGCCGCTCTGATCGATCTTCCCGCAGGCGCCGACCTCGCGATAGATGAAGACTTCGTTTTCATGGCTCACGCGCGCGACATCGCTAGGTCGGCGGGAAACCCGTAAG
Organism: Roseiarcus sp.; assembly: GCF_052145395.1. NCBI lineage: Bacteria > Pseudomonadati > Pseudomonadota > Alphaproteobacteria > Hyphomicrobiales > Roseiarcaceae > Roseiarcus > Roseiarcus sp. The sequence goes on along the minus strand of NZ_JBKQOT010000024.1, from coordinate 2,559 downwards.
CCGTGGGCGCGATTGCGGATCCGGACGACAGATTTGCCGATCGAAGCGACGGACCTGCCGCTGAACGTTGACGGGTCGTCCTCGTCGCGTTCTACGGAGACCCCGACGTAGCTTCTGGCGATCCCGTCACGCCAATGAGCAAAGCGGTCGCTCTCAGGAATCCCATCGGTTGAGAGGACGATTTTTTGCACAGGCCCCTCCAAACATCTTTTCGCTCGCCATGGTCCAGCGACGCCAATAGGATCGGTTATAGGGGGAGTTCAGTCTGTGGATCGTCCCGCTGGGCGACGGGCGGCGTCTCATTCCGCGCCGGGCAACGGATGACGCCGTCGGGCCGATTCAAGTGGCGAGAGTCCTTCAGCGCCGGTAAGCCGCAGCCTTCATCGCGTTGGCGAGTTCGCCGTAGCAGGCGGTCCAGGCTTCGCCGATCTCGGGCGTGAAGTCGGGCCCAAGCGCCTGCTCGAGCATCCACAGGAGCGCCTCGCCCAACGCATCGTAGTCGGCGGGCTTGACGCCATAGTCGACGTGGCGGATGCCGAGGTCGCGCACCGCCGGGAGGATCTCGCCGGGCTGATGCAGATTGTAGACGACAACGGCGAGCATGGTCATGAGCTTGACGGCCTGCACGCGCATGTCGCCCTTGAACAGCGCGCGGAACTCGGGGTTGGCGGCAAAGAGCCGCTCGTAGAAGAGCGCGCCGGCGACCTCGGGCATGACCGCGAGTCTGGCGAAGGTGGCGCGGACCAGATCCTGCTGTACGGGGTTCACGATCGCCCTCCGTCCGTGGATGCGCGCAGAGCGCCCGGCCTCGCGCCGAACTCGCTCGCAAAGGCGCGATAGAAAGTCGCCATGCTGCTGAAGCCCCAGCCGAACGCGATGTCCACGACGGAGCGGCCGGTTCCGGTCGCCCCAGCGATCGATTCGCGGCAGCGGATGAGCCGTTGGCGAAGCACGTAGCGGGCGAAGCTCGTCCCGGTCGGCTCGAACAGCCGATGCAGCTGGCGCACCGAGAGGCCGACCGCGTCCGCAACCGAGGCGGGGCTCAGGTCCGGATCGGCGAGATGCCGATCGATGTGCCGTTTGACCTCGGCGAGCAGCGCCGCCTTCGCCTTGTCGCGGCCGGGTTCGACGACCTCCTCGGATGTCTCGCAGACCAGCGCGACGAGGCCGCAGACGTTGCGCAGCACGGCTTCGACGAGCGCGTCCGGCAAGAGTGGCGCCTGCGCGCCCGCAGCGTCCAGGGACGCGCCAAGCAGCGCGGCGACCGGCGAGGCGGCTGGCGCGCGGAACGGTCGCGGGATGCGCCCGCCCGCGACGAGAGGCGCGAGCGCCTCGCGCGGGACGACGAGCAGCTGGAATGCAGCGGCGCCCGCCGATTGCTCGTCGAACAGCCATTCGCTCGCGCTGACGCAAAAATCGCCGGGCTCGAACATGAGGTCGACCGGCGTGCTCCTTGGCGCAGCCTTCCAGAGGGAGGGGCGGCGGAAACGGCGGATGAAGAACGACTCGGCCGAATCCCGCTTGACGTCGGCGGGGGTCCGCCGCGCGGACTCGAGAGAGGTCTCTACATCGATGAGCGCAAAGCCGCCCGCGGCGTCGCCGCTCGCCCGAGCGCGGAAGGCGGCCTGGTCGGCGACCTCGCCGGGCGTGAAGCTGTGGGCGTATCTGGCGAATTCGTCGCGCCAAAGCCTCACGCGGTCATGAGGGGCAAGATCGTCCGTCGAAAAATGCAGCCGCATCCCTACCCCGGCCGGCCGATCGCCTCAGCTGGTTCAACTCTACGGAGGCCGTCCGAATTAAACAAGACGAGCGGCTCCGGTTTAACCTGATCGTCGGGAATGATCGGGATCGAGGCCAAGCAAACGAGCCGGAAGGCTCGGATCGCTGACGGGGCAGCATGGGTCGAACTGACGTGCTCGCAGTTAGTTTCAGCGACGTCCGCACTTGGCGCTCACGTCGCGTACGGGGCCCAAACAGGAAGGGCGGCAATGGGTCGGATATGACGCGTTCGCTATGTCGTCCCTGAACGGCAGAAATTTGCGCATTGCGGTCGCCCCGGGCATCGGCTTCGACCGACCGTTCAGTCTATAGTAGCGGGTGTCTGTCTTAATCGGATAGGCACGAAAGGAGGGAATATTCGCCCGAAATGCGGGGCGGCCGCACCCAGCGCCGACAAGGTGATTGCATATAAGCCCGCGAGGCGACGTCAAACCAGCTCGACGATCCGCCGTTGCGCGTCGGCGTGCGCGTCGATGTAGCGCTGGGTGGTCGAGAGCGAGGCATGTCCGGCCAGGAGCTGCACGTCTCGCAGCGACCCGCCGACGGTGCCGATCTTCCTGGCGGCGTTGGTGATGAAGCCGCGCCGTCCGCTGTGGCTCGAGCAGCCGTTGAAGCCGAGCGCCCGGTACCAGACGGCGAACAGGTTGACGATCGCCGCGGCGCTGGTCCGCCTGGCTCTTTCGGTGGTGACCACGTACGGCGACGCCCGGCCCCCGACCTGAGCCTTCTGGATCTGCACCAGCGCCGCCTTCAATTCCTTGTTCAACGGGATCGTCCGGC
>NZ_JBKQOT010000023.1:0-3675 GCF_052145395.1 Roseiarcus sp. | reverse complement strand
TCTTCAATCATCCTGAGCGTGTCGCCGCCGAGAAGCTTAAAGTCCTCCTGGATTTTGACCTCGACGTTCGGGCGGTTCAGCTTGCGGCGCAGCTCGTCGCGATACGTCCCGAACTCGTCGGAGACGCAGGAGAGGAACAGCTTGACGTTTTCGGCCATGGCTCCCGCCAGGGATCGCCAGCGCGACCTTGGAGAACGTGGCACGCCGCCGCGCGGCTGGCAATGCGCTTGTCCGCGACATTTTGTTGCGGAAAAGCAGAAATCCCTGTATCGTCCCTTCATGCTGGCGTCAAGCGAAGCGAAGCGGTTCAATCGGCCTTTCGTCCGGGAGCGGTTCCTTGCGCGGGGAGAGGTCAGAGCGCGAAAAAAACTCGCGCAGGCTCGCGCGCAACCCTTTGAAAAGGCTCATTTCGGTCGAGAGAATCCAAGGAAATCCAAGAGAATCCAAACATCCAAAACCCGAGAATTTGCGGAGCCGCGAAGCAACCCCGCGGACGCCTGAGGAAATCCAAATGCCCGGCGGGACGGCTGCGGCGCGCCAAATCTCTTTGCCGGTCGGCTGGAAACGCCGCAATTTCGCGACACCGCGCCACATTGCCGACGGGCTTACCCAGCGCGCATCATTGCGGCCTGCGACTTGGCGCCGCTTTGCTGACGTCGGAGGCGTCTTGTCAGGTCCCTCGAAAGCTCCGTGCAAAGCAACCGGGTCGAAAGTGTCTAAGGAGAGCAAAATGAAGCGCCTAAGCGTCGTGACAGCCGGTCTCTTATTGGCCGACGGATTGGCCGTCGCCTGGGCTGCGGGACTGGCCCCGATCCCGCGCGCCTGCGCGGCGGGCGGAGGGATGAGCTACTCCGAGGATGTTGCTCCGGTCCTGAGGGGGTGGTGCGTGTCCTGCCATCAGCCGGGAGGCAAAGGCTTCGAAAAAACCGGGCTCGACCTCAGAACCTACGAAGGACTGATGAAAGGGACCACCTTCGGGCCGATGGTGGTCGCGGGCAAGCCGGACGAGAGCAACCTGATGAGGCTGGTCAACGGCGAAGCCAAGCTGCAAATGCCGTTCGAGCACAAGCCGCTGCCCGCCTGCGTCCGCCAGAACATCTGGTCGTGGATCTTCGAGGGCGCGAAGAACAATTGACCACGCTCCGCGTCGCCGCGCGAGCCGTTCCCGAATCCTTCTCCTCCCCCACACGGGGGGAGTAGACCGCCACCGCGGTTGTCGCTAGCGGGGCGACGCGCCTCACGCCGCCGCGAGCGCCGGCTCGCTTTTCGGGAAAGGCCTGAAGGTCGAGGCGATCAGGAAGGCGCCGATCCCCATCGCCCAGGAGCCGACATAGAGCCACTGGTAGCCGGCGAAGGCGTCGTAGATCATCCCTCCGGCCAGCGGCCCCGTCGCCATCCCCAAACTCCCGGCCATGGCCGTTCCGCCGATGACGGTCCCCATCATGCGCAGTGGAAAGTTCTCGCGCGCGAGAACGGCGTAGAGCGGCATGATCCCGGCATAGATGAACCCGAACACCGTCGCGACGGCATAGAACTCGCCCAAGCCCCGGGCGAACACATAGGCCAGCGCGCCGAACGCCTGCGCGAGAAGGCCGAGGACCAGAACGCGCCTAGCGCCGAACCGATCGCCGAGGAGACCGAAACCGATCCGCCCGCCCATGCCGGCAAGCCCCTCCACGCTGTAGATCGAGACGGCGGCGACGAGCGGAATCCCGCAGGTCTCCGCGTAGCTCACGGTATGAAAGATCGGGCCGGAATGGGTCGCGCAGCAGAAGAAGTTGGTCAGCACCAGCACGACGAATTGCGGCGACCGCAACGCCTGCGCGACGGACAGGGCGTCCTGCGGGTGGTTCGGCCCGGCGGCGCCGGCGTTCGCGCCGATCAGCGCCGGCGGCCGGCGCACCAGAAGCGCGGCCGGGATCATCAGCGCGGCGGCGACGGCGGCGAGGATCAGCAGCGTCGTCCGCCAGTCGTGGTTCGAAACCAGCCAGGCCGCGAGCGGCGACATGGTCATGGGCGCCATCCCCATCCCGGCCGAGACGAGCGAAACTGCGAGGCTGCGGTGCGTATCGAACCAGCCCGTCACGCATGTGATCATCGGCGCAATGATCGCCGCCGCGCTTCCGCCGATGAGGAGGCCGAACATCAACTGGAACGCAAGCAGCGACGGCGCCATGGACGCCAGAGCCAGGCTCGCGGGCAGGGCGATCGCGCCGATCAGCGCCACGGCGCGCGCGCCGATCCGGTCGGAGAGCCCGCCCCACGCCAAGCTGGCGAAAGCCATGGCGAGAAAGCCGATGGTCATCGCGCTCGAGACGCCCGTCACCGACCAGCCGGTGTTTTGGGCGACCGGCCGCAACAGGACGGGAAGCGAAAACATCGAGCCGATGGCGACGCAGCCCATCAGGCCCCCCGCGGCGACAATCACCCAGCGATAACGCGAACTGGCCATGGCGTTCGATGCCTCGAGAGACGTGATTGGTCCGACGGTCTCCGGGCTCAGTGGCAGAGAGCGAGCCCGACGGCGCGCCCCAGCCGAGAGCCTGAAACGCGGAATCGGCGCGGACAATCATTCAACCGGTTGGTTGAATATGAAGGACGACCCTCAGTTCGTCAACGGCTCGTTGAAGATCGGCCAGGAGCGGCAAAAAGCCGCCAGCTCGGATCGGACTCGCGGTCGCGCGCGTTTCAAGACGTCGCCTCGCGTTCCCGTCCTCGGGCCCGTAAGCCCCCGCGACCCACGAAGCGAAAGTCCCATGCCGACCGATTCTCCCGACGACGGCTTTTTCGCCGGCGCCCGCGACATCACGCCGCTCGCGCTCGGCGTCGCCGTCTACGGCCTCGCGTTCGGGCTCCTGGCGGCGCAGGCGGGATTCACGCCGCTTGAGATCGGCGTGATGGGCGTGGTCGTCTACGCCGGCAGCTCGCAGATCATCGCGACCCAGCAACTCATGGCGGGGGCCGGGCTCGCCGCCTCGGCCTTCGCCGGGCTCGCGCTCAATCTGCGCATTCTGCTCATGACGGCGTCGATCCGCGACGTGTTCGCGGGCCGGCAGCTGTGGCAGGCGGCGCTCGGCGCGCACCTGACCGCCGACGAGAACTGGGCGCTGCTCCTGTCGGCGCGGGCGCGCGGGCGCAAGGCCGGATACGCCTATCTCGCCGGCGGCGGCCTCACGCAGATGGCGGCGTGGTGCGCGTCAACCGTGCTCGGCGTCGTGTTCGCCCAGGCGATCCCGGAGCCGAAGGCGCTCGGCATGGACTTCGCCTTCACCGCCGCCTTCATCGCCATCGCGCGATCGCTGTGGCGCGGTCATCCCGACCTCCTGCCGTGGCTCGTGTCGATTGCGGTTGTGTTCGGCGGGGTGAAGCTCGCCGGGGCGCCGCCGCAATGGATGCTGGCCCTCGGCGGCCTCGCCGGGGCGGCGGTCGCGGGAGCGCGCCGCGATGGATGAGCGCTGGGCGCTCATCGGCGCGCTCGCCCTCGGCACCTTCACCATCCGCTTCGCCGGGGCGCGACTCGGCCAGGCGATCCCGCGCGAGGGTCCGGCGGCGCGCGCGCTGAATGCGCTTCCGGGTTGCCTGATCGTTTCGCTGGTCGCGACCTCGATGCTCACGGGCGGCTGGCGCGAGGGAACGGCCGGCGCCGTGGCGCTCGCCGCCGCCGTCGTCACGCGC